>NZ_JBSVWQ010000228.1:0-9054 GCF_054071215.1 Pseudomonas sp. SDO5522_S412
ACAGTCAATGCATAAGGTGACTGCTCTACCGCCTTCGCGAGCAAGCCCGCTCCCACATTTTTTTACCGTGCCCGCTTCAGGTCGGGTAGGTCAGGCAATCTCGGCAACTACCGCTGCCAGCGCCTTGGCCGGGTCGGCCGCCTGGCTGATCGGGCGACCGATCACCAGGTAATCGGAACCGGCATCCAGGGCCTGGCGCGGGGTCAGGATGCGACGCTGGTCGTCCTGGGCGCTGCCCGCCGGGCGAATCCCCGGGGTCACCAGTTGCAACGCCGGGTGGGCGGTCTTCAACGCCTGCGCTTCCAGCGCCGAGCACACCAGGCCGTCCAGGCCAGCCTTTTGCGCCAGGGCCGCGAGGCGCAGCACTTGTTCCTGTGGCTCGATGTCCAGGCCGATGCCGGCCAGGTCTTCACGCTCCATGCTGGTCAGCACGGTCACGCCAATCAGCAGTGGCTTGGGGCCGGTGCGCTGATCGAGCACTTCACGGCACGCGGCCATCATGCGCAAACCGCCGGAGCAGTGCACGTTGACCATCCACACGCCCATCTCGGCGGCGGCCTTGACCGCCATCGCGGTGGTATTGGGGATATCGTGGAATTTCAGGTCGAGGAACACCTCGAAGCCTTTGTCACGCAAGGTGCCGACAATTTCGGCGGCACAACTGGTGAACAGTTCCTTGCCAACCTTGACCCGGCAAAGCTTGGGGTCCAACTGGTCAGCCAGCTTCAGTGCGGCGTCACGAGTGGGGTAATCCAGGGCGACGATGATAGGAGTCTGGCAGGCGGACATTGGAATGGGCTCTCAGGCAAGTCGAAATCGGCGCGGATTGTAGCGCAAGCAGCGGGTTTGCGGGATCCGATGATCGGTAATTCGCGATTTAGCCGCCAGATTGCGGGCTCCCGGGCAATTGTGTCAAAACAGATACATTCCCGACATGCCTGCAATACCCCCGAAGATTAGCCTCGCACACGTGAACCATCGTACAGAACTTCCAGCCCCGGGGCTGGGCGCCTATGCTGAACGCAACAACCTCTCCGCCGAGCTTCGGCCCGGCGGCCAACCAGGTAGATGATCGCACCATGCAAACCCTGACTCCTGTGCTGAATGACGATCAAAAAGCCTCGCTTGTCGGTGAAGACAAACGCTGGAATACCCGCGCACTGATTGTCGACGACGACGTGCCGATCCGCGAACTGCTGATCGATTACCTGGCGCGCTTCAATATCCTCGCCAGCGGCGTGACCGATGGCGCGGCCATGCGCCAGGCCATGCAAGCGGAGACCTTCGACGTGGTGGTGCTCGACCTGATGCTGCCGGGCGAAGACGGCCTGTCGCTGTGCCGCTGGCTGCGGGCGGAATCGGACATCCCGATCCTGATGCTCACCGCCCGCTGCGAACCTACCGACCGCATTATCGGCCTGGAACTGGGGGCCGACGACTACATGTCCAAGCCCTTCGAGCCCCGTGAACTGGTGGCGCGCATCCAGACCATCCTGCGCCGGGTGCGGGATGACCGCACCGAGCAGCGGGCGAATATCCGCTTCGACAACTGGCGCCTCAACAGCGTGCTGCGCCAGCTGGTGGCCGACGACGGGCTGGTGGTGCCGCTGTCCAACGCCGAATTCCGTTTGCTGTGGGTGTTTATCGAGCGCCCGCGCCGGGTGCTGAGCCGCGAACAATTGCTGGACGCGGCCCGGGGTCGCTCCATCGAGGCCTTTGATCGCAGCATTGACCTGCTGGTCTCGCGCCTGCGCCAGAAGCTGGGGGACGACCCCAAGGCCCCGCAGTTGATCAAGACCGTACGCGGTGAAGGCTACCTGTTCGACGCCCGAGATATCGGCTGATGCGCAACGCCTTCAACACCCTGTTCGGGCGGCTGTTCGGTGTGTTGCTGGTAGCGATTGTGCTGGCCCACGCGCTGGCATTCTTCTGGTTTCACCATTATGGCCCGCCGCCCCCTCCGCCCCACGAGACCTTCATCGAGCAACCGGACGGCAGCCTGACGCCAATGCCCAAGGAGCATCGCCGTCCCTGGTTCGGCGGGCCTGTGGTGCCGCTGACCTTCCAGTTTATCTCGCTGATCATTGCCGCCTGGTACGGCGCCAAGCTGCTCAGCCGGCCAATCCAGCGCCTGAGCGCCGCGGCCGAGCGCCTGAGCCTGGACCTCGACAGCCCACCGCTGAACGAGTCCGGCCCACGGGAGGCGCGGCAAGCGGCATCGACCTTCAACCTGATGCAAAAGCGCATCCGCGAACAGGTCACCCAGCGTGCCCGCATGCTGGGCGCCGTGTCCCACGACCTGCGTACGCCGCTGTCACGGCTCAAGCTGCGCCTGGAACAGATCGAAGACACCAAGCTGCAGGGCCAGATGCGCCAGGACCTGGACGACATGATCGGCATGCTCGACGCCACCCTGAGCTACCTGCACGAGCAGCGCACCAGCGAAACCCGGCATTGGCTGGATGTGCAGGCGCTGGTGGAATCCCTGAGTGAAAACGCCCAGGACCGTGGCTCCGATGTGCAATGCAGTGGTGAGTGCGCGCCGCTGCAAGTGCAACCGATGGCCCTGCGTTCGTGCCTGAACAACCTGATCGATAACGCCCTGCGGTACGCCGGCACCGCGCGCATCGAACTCGCGGACACTCCGCAGGCGCTGGTGGTGAAAGTGATCGACCACGGCCCGGGCATTGCGGCGGATAAACGCGAGGCGGTGTTTGAACCGTTTTATCGGCTGGAAGGCTCGCGCAACCGCAATTCCGGTGGCGTGGGGTTGGGCATGACGATTTCCAAGGAAGCCGTGGAACGCCTCGGTGGACGGCTGAGCCTGGAGGAAACTCCGGGCGGCGGCCTTACCGCCGTAATGTGGCTGCCAAGGGCGTAGGAATGGTTCCTGCGCCCTGCAGGAACCATTACTGCCCGGTTTTATCTTCCCGCCGCACCTGAGCCTGGGTGGCACTCCAGTCGGTCAACAAGCTATACGCCACCGCCAGCAATGTCGGGCCGATAAACAGGCCGATAAAGCCGAACGCAATCAACCCGCCAAACACCCCCAGCAACACGATCACCAGCGGCAGGTTGCCGCCACGGCTGATCAGGTAGGGCTTGAGCACGTTATCGACGCCGCTGATGATGAACGTGCCCCATACACCGAGGAACACCGCATAGGTGTAGTCGCCCTTCCAGGCGAGCCAGGCGGTGGCCGGGATCCAGATCAGCGGCGGGCCCATCGGAATCAGGCTGAGCAGGAACGTCACGATCCCCAGCACCAAAGCCCCCGGAACACCGGCAATCCAGAAGCCGATCAGCGCCAGCAAGGCCTGGGCGGCAGCGGTGCCGATCACACCGTTGACCACCCGCTGCACCGTACCCGCGACCAGTTCGATGTAATAACCCGCCCGGTCGCCGATCAACCGCTCCAGCAAGCGATGCACAAACATCGCCAGGCGCGGCCCGTCACGGTAGAAAAAGAACACGAACACCAGGCTCAGGGTCAGTTCCAGGATGCCGCCGCCGATCTGCGCACTGCGGGCCAGCAACCAGTTGCCGACCTGGCCCAGGTACGGTTTCAACGTGACCATCAGTGCCGCGCCCTGCTGGTCGATGCTGTCCCACATCGCCACCAATCGTTCGCCGACAAAGGGAATGGAACCGAGCCAGGTGGGCGCCGCAGGCAAGCCATCCACCTGGATATCCTTGATCAGGCCCACGGCATCGCGCACATGGTCGGCGAGGTTGAACCCCAGCCAAACCAGCGGCAACGCCACCAATAGCATCCAGACCAGGGTCAGGATCCCGGCGGCCAGCGATTCGCGACCGCCCAGCCAGCGGGTGAGCAAGCGCATCACCGGCCAACTGGCAAACGCCAGTACCGCGCCCCAGAACAGCGCCGACCAGAAAGGCGCCATCACCCAGAAGCTGGCACCAAACAACACCAGCAGCAGGATCTGCACCAGCAGGCGATCGTTATTGAGCATGTGGTTTCTCGAAAAGAAGTCTGTAAGAGGAAGAGCTTAGGCGAACGGCGCGGGTCCGTTCGCCCTGGAACGGTCAGCGTATCAGATGCAGGTGCAAACCCTTGGCTTCGGTGGTGCCGGTTTCCAGGCGCGCCGCACGTACGCCCTGATCGATCAAGCCCTGGCGCCATGCCTCGGCGGTGGGCCCGGTCAAACTGACCCGCAACGTGGCATCCAGGTTCAATCCGCGGGAAATAAGGGTGAGCCAGGTGGCGTCAGGCTCGGCGCCCAGCTTGGGAAAATCCAGCTCGCCAGTGCTTTTCAGTTCCCGCAGCAGCGTAGCGGAGGTCGGCAGCAAATCGCCCAGCGGTGCGCTGGCGTCCATCTGCTCCACGTGCAGGTACGCCCGTCGATTGCCCCGGGTGATGCCGTACAACGCGACCAGGGAGTTGTCCTGCGGGGCCGCCAGGCGCAGCAGCAGGTATTCCTGCTGGCCGTCGGCGCCCACCAGCTTGGCATTGCCGAACACTTCATTGGCCCACAGGCTGCTTTCGCCGCAATCACGGGCCTGGCACCAGAACAGCAGTTGCGCGCCCTGGGCCTGCAAGGCTTCACGGGTGGCGGTAAAGGCGGCGCTGGAGGTGTGCTCGGCAGGCAGTTCGTAGGTGATGGCAGTGGCTTGGCCGCGGGCGGTGGCCTGGCCTTCATAGCGCAGCTGGCCGCTGATCTTGCGGATCGAGCCCAGCGGGTAGATACGTTCTTTCTCTTCGGCGGGACGGTAGTCGACGATCTGCGCGTCGACCTGACGGGCCACGGCGGGCAAGTCCTGGCTACCCGGTACGTCGGCGGCAAACACCAGCGGGCTGAAACAGCACAGCCCCAGAACACGAAAAAATCCCTTCGGCATACTCATCGGATCGGCGCGCCCTGGCCATTGGGGTGCGCTGCGGTGTTGAGATCGTTCATGGTTGACTCCCTTTCGATCCGCCCAGCCTCGGCAGTTGACCCCGCCAAGTCAAGGCGTGGAGAAAAACCGATTGAAACAGTCTGCAACAAGGGTAGCGCCTGGCTCGTCATTCAGGTGCAAATGATGGCCACCGGGCAAGGTAGTCACCTGGAACGGAAGCCCGGAAAGCAATTCGGAATGTTTCGCCAACATGCCGTCTTCGGCGACCACCAACTGTGTCGGACAGCCGACTCGGCGCACGAAGGCCATCGCCTGTTCTTCTGTCAGGCGCATGGGGGAGGCCAGGGTCAGGCGGCTGTCGCTGCGCCAGGTGTAACCACCCGGCACGGGCATCAAGCCACGCTGGGCCAGCAGTTCGGCGGCTTCACGACTGACTGCCACCACGCCTTTCATCCGCGCTTCCACCGCGCGATCAAGGGTGCTGTACACCGGCTTGCGCTTGTCCTGCAGGTTCATTTGCGCCTGCAACGCCATGCCGAGGCGTTCGGCGGCGTTGTCTGCGGTGCCGGTCGGCGGGATCACGCCATCAATCAATCCCAGGTGCGTCACCCGCTCCGGCAAGGCGCCGGCCAACACCAGGGAAACGATGGCGCCGAGGGAGTGGCCAAGTAATGCAAAACGTTTCCATCCCAATTGTTCGGCGACTTGCAGCACGTCGTGGACGTAATCCCACAGGGAATAACCGGCTCCAACGGGTCGATGGGCCGAGTGACCATGGCCGGCCATGTCCAGCGCAACGATGCGCAGGCCATCGAGTTTCGGTGCCAGCCGGGCGAAGCTGTTGGCGTTGTCCAGCCAGCCATGCAGGGCAATCACCGGCAGGCCATCTTCAGGGCCGAACAGATGCGCCGCCAACTCGATGTGCGGCAGCGCCAGGCGGACTTCTTCGACGGGCGCAGTCATGCGCAACTGCGCTCGCGCTGGCGAGCTTCCCAACGGGCAAACAGGTTCTTGATCAAAGTGGCGGTGTCCTGTGGGCGTTCAAGGGGAAACATGTGGCCGCCGGGCATGGTCAGCATTTCGCCCATGGGCATGCGCCCCACGCCGCTGGCATGGTGACGCATCACCACCCGGCTCTGGCGACCACGCACCACCGCCAGCGGCACTTTCAGTTGCCGGGCCTGGCCGGGGCTGGTGTGGGGCACGCCGCGGTAGATGCTGATTTCGGTGGCCGGATCAAAGCGCAGGCGCAGGCGATCACCCACCGGTTCCAGGCCGTGTTGCAGGTAGGCATCAAAACAGTCGGGATCAAAGCCGCGAAACAAGGTCTTGCCGGCGAAGTACTGGCGCGCAGCCGCCAGGTCGGCGAACTCTTCACGACGGCCCAGGGTGCGCCCCGCCGGGGTCAGCCGGTCGATAAAGCCGAAACGCTTGGCCGCGCGGATCACCCAGCGATCGGCCAGGGTCAGTACCGGCGAATCCAGCATCACCACCCCGCGATACAGCTGCGGGCTACGCATGGCCGCATGCAGGTGCAGCACACCACCCAACGAATGGCCCACGCCCCACACCGGCTCCGGTTGTTGCTCAAGGTGGTGGATCAGTTCGTCAACCAGGTTCTGCCAATTGTCATCCACTGGAAACCGGGGGTCGTGACCGTGCTGCGGCAAATGCGCGACGGCGTACTCCGGGGCCAGGGCGGCAAACAATTTGCCGTAGGTCGCCGAAGGAAAGCCATTGGCGTGAGCGAAAAACACGTGCTGCGACATACCTGATCCATCACCGTAAACAGAGTGTTGATTCTCCCCAGACCGGGCAGTCACGGCAATGACTGTAACTGCCAGGAATGATGACACTCACGCCACGCCTATCGGGCCGGCGGGTTCTCCCCCAGCGGCACCACGGCCATGGTCAGGCGCGATACGCAGCTGGCCTTGCCTTCATCACTGGTCAGGCGAATGTCCCATACGTGGGTGGTGCGTCCGATGTGAATAGGCTTGGCCACCGCCGTCACCCGCCCGCTGCGCAGGCCGCGCAGGTGGTTGGCGTTGATTTCCAGGCCAACGCAATAGAACTTGCTGGCGTCGATGCACAGGTAACTGGCCATGGAGCCCACGGTTTCCGCGAGTACCACCGACGCGCCGCCGTGCAGCAGGCCGTAGGGTTGATGGGTGCGGTGGTCGATCACCATGCTGGCTGTCAGGGACTCGTCGTCAAAACGTTCAAAGCGGATATCCAGTACTTCACCGATGGTGTTTTTCTGAATCGCATTCAGTTGCTCGATATTCGGTTGGGTGCGCCACAGGCTCATTGATCGGTCCTTATTGGTTTTATGTCAGTGCTCAATCCTGCCACAGCACGGCTTCGGAGCGCTCGCTCCAGGCCAGGAACTGCGACCCGTAGGCTGATTCAATCACGTTGCGCTTGATCTTCAAGGTCGGCGTGAGAAAACCGTTTTCCACCGCCCAACTGTCTTTCACCACCACCAGTTGGCGCAAGCGCTCATGTTTATCGAGCACTTGGTTGACCTCTTCCAGCAAGCGTTCAAGGCTGCCCTGCAAAGCCTGGCGCCCAGCGCCTGCGGCATCTTGCAGACCCACGGCAGATAACACGCACAGGCCCATGGGCGCACTCAAGCCATCGCCCACCACGCACACCTGCTCGATGCGTGCATGTTCGGCCAGGCGGTTTTCAATCGGCGCCGGGGCCACGTATTTGCCTTTGCTGGTCTTGAAGATTTCCTTGAGCCGCCCGGTCAGCCGCAGGCGGCCATCGGTGCCCTGCTCGCCCTTGTCGCCGGTGCGCAGGAAGCCGTCGGCGGTGAGGGTCTCGGCAGTTTTTGCCGGGTCCTTGTAATAACCGAGCATGGTCGCGCCGCTGCGTACCTGGACTTCGCCGTCGTCACCAATGCGTACTTCGACGTCCGGGCATGGCGGGCCTATCCAGCCGAGTTTCTGCTGGCCGGGGCGGCACACGTGGGAGTAGCCGCAGCTTTCGGTCATGCCATAGACCTCCAGCACATCCAGGCCCAGCCGGCGATACCAGACCAACAGTGCTTCGGGCACGGGGGCTGCGCCGGAGATCGCCACGCGCACAGCGTCCAGGCCCAACCCGGCGAGTACTTTGTGGCCGACCCGCTTGCCGATGAAGGGCAGGCGCAGCAAGGTATCGAGGCGGCTTGCGGGGATTTTGCTATAGACGCCCATCTGGAATTTGGTCCAGATCCGCGGTACGCCGAACAGCGCTGTTGGCCTCGCCCGTTTGAGGTCTGTCAGAAAAGTGTCGAGGCTCTCGGCGAAAAATACTGTCTGTCCGGTGTAGATCGAGGCCATCTCCACGAACATGCGTTCGGCGACGTGGCACAGCGGCAGGTAGGACAGCAGGCGGTCGCCCTCCCCCAGGCCGAACAGTTCAGTGCCGCGGATGGCCGCGAAGGCCAGCGCGCCGAAGCTGTGCATCACGCCCTTGGGCAGGCCGGTGGTGCCGGAGGTGTAGATGATGGTGGCTAGATCGGATGCTGCGGGCGCGGGGTTGTCCTGAATGGGTGAGCAGGCTTGCAGGTCGGCCCAGGTGAAATCGAATTCGCCATCGGGGCACAGCGGCAGGCTGATGGTGGGCAGGTCGGCCTTTACTCCGGCGGACATGGCGGGCCAGTCGTCCAGTTTGCCGATAAATGCCAGTGCGGCTTCGGAATGCTCGAGTACGTGGGCGACGGAGTCGGCGGTGAGGTTGGGGTAGAGCGGGACCGAGACGTGCCCGGCCATCCAGATGGCGAGGTCGGCGATGATCCAGTGGGCGCAGTTTTTCGAGATCAGGGCGATGTGGGAGCCCTGGGGCAGGTCGCGGGCTCGCAGCCAGTGGGCGGCGCAGCGGGCCTGGTGACCGGCTTCGGCCCAGGTGAGGGTTTGGACCTCGCCGCCTTTGATGGGCTGAACCAGGAATCGTTGCCGTGGGTGGCGGGCTTCGCGGTCGAAGAAGACTTGCAGCGGCAAACGAATAGCGACAGACATGGACGCGCTCCTTTGTGTTCCGATGGTAGCCAACCAAGCACTTGCTTGGCTGACTATTTCATGGGAGCGCGGGGGGTGCAAGTTCTGCTGTTTGGGGGTATATCCGTTATTTGGGTGATGGCTGAAATGGGTTCCGCTCTTACAGCGGCTCACTTTTGAAAAGCGCAAAAGTAAGCAAAACGCT
>NZ_JBSVWQ010000229.1:0-9049 GCF_054071215.1 Pseudomonas sp. SDO5522_S412
GGCTGATCCACCGTCATCGCAGGCAAGCCAGCTCCCACAATGGATGGGTGTACATCCGAATGCCCGAATGATGCCTGGCCAACAATGGGGTGCTGCTGCAGCAACACCCCATCAGCAATTACCTCAGAAGTCGTAGCTCACACTGGTGTAGTAGAACGCACCCTGGGCGCCTTCAGGACTGGTGATCGAGTAGATCGGCACACCGTACAACTGCGCGCCGGAAGCCTTGTCCGGGTGAGTGTTGAACAGGTTCGTCGCACCGGCTGAAAGCTTGATCCCCTTGCCAAGGTTGTAGGACACGTCCAGGTCGGTGACCCATTGCGGGCTGAAGGTCTGGTCGAGGTTCGGGTTGGCGGCGTTGAGGCTTTTCCATTCGCCATAACGGCGCTGGGCCACGGTGACTCCCCACTTTTCATAGGCCCAGTTGGCGCTGAGGGTCAGCTTGTAGTCCGGGGTGCCGTGCTCGATCAGGCCTTGGGTGGTGCGGCCGATGATCTGGTTGCCCGCGATGTTGCCGACGTTGCGCAGGTCGGTGATTTGCGTGCGATTACGCGCATAGCCGGCGTTGAAGTTCACCCGGCCCCATTGCTGCAGGTCGAGTTTGTAGTTGCCGGTCAGTTCGATACCGTCGGTGCGGGTGTCGGCGATGTTGGTGTAGAACGCCGCGCTCTGGATATTGGCGTAAGGCGTCCCGGCGAAGATCGGCGAGACCACCGAGGCCGGCAATTGGTCGGAAAGGGTAATGCGGTTGTTGATGTTGATGCGGTAGGCATCCACCGTCACCGATGCGTTGTCCAGCGGTTGCCAGACCAGGCCCAGCGAGTAGTTGGTCGACTCCTCGGGCTTGAGCTGTGTGCCGCCCAGGGCCTGGGCTTCCGGGCTGTTGGCGCGCAAGGTGCGCTGCTGCACCTCGACGTAGTTACCGCTGCCCGGCGGCTGTTCCACCACCTGCACACTGAACGACGACATGCCGCTCTGCGCCAGGGACGGTGCGCGATAGCCGGTGCTGGCGCTGGCCCGTGCGGCGATCTGCGGGGTGAAGTCGTAGCGCAGCGACAGCTTGCCGTTGGTGGTGTCGCCAAAGTCCGAATAGTGCTCGGTACGCACTGCGACACCGGCCTGGAACTTCTCGGTGACCTGGCCTTCGACATCCAGATACGCGCCCAGCACCTTGCGTTGCAGCGAGTCGGCATCCACCGGGGTGATACCCGAGTAATACCCGGTGAGCCGGCGTCCGGTCACCGGGTCAACGGTGTTGAACAGCGGGCCGTTCTGCGAGGCGGCCGGCGCGCCTGCGCTCAACTGATAATTTTCCTGGCGCCAGGCCAGGCCTGCGGAGACGGTCAGCGGCTTGAACAGCAAGTCGGTGGGGAAGTCCCGCACCCAATCCAGGGTCACGTTGGTCTGGTCGTTCTTGCGCTCGCCGGTGTAGATCGTCGCCGGGCTGTTGGTGCCCCAACTGGGGTTGATCGCGTTGTAGTCGGTGGACTTGACGATGTTGGTGCCGTGGTTCAGCGCCAGGTCGAACTTGCCCAGTTGCTCGTTTTCGTACCGCAGGCCACCGGTGGCGGCATAGTCCTCCAGGGTGTAGCGCGTGATCGGCAAACGGCCGTCCGGATAACGCTGCAAGGAAACGCTGCCGTAGTTGTTGTACAGCGCGGTGGGCGGGTCAAAAAAACCGGTGGAGTCGGTGTTCTTGTGGGAATAGGTGGCGAACCCGTAGGCGGTCAATCCTTCGCCCACACCCATCTCGCCGTTGGCCAGGAAGTTGTACTGGTCGGAGACACTGTTGGAGCCCCAGTTCCAGGTGCGATAGCGGTTGTTCTGCTCGCGCGGCGTGTTCACGCTGGTGTCGCCGCGATAAAAGATTCGGTTGTCCGGGTTGGTGTCGCTGGCCGGGTCCTGGCTGCCGGCATCGAAACTCAAAGTCAGGAAACCGTCATTCGGCAGTTCGAAGCCTTTCCAGCCGCTGTACTTGCGCTGCATGCCATCGCCCTTGTTGTAGCCACCGAAACGGTAGCCGACGTTGCCGCCGTCGTCTTTTTGCTTGAGCACGATGTTGATCACCCCGGCAATCGCATCGGAGCCGTATTGAGCGGCGGCGCCGTCACGCAGGATCTCCACGTGGTCGATCGCGCTCAACGGGATCAGGCTCAAGTCCACCGCTGCCGCGCCACGACCGTTGGCCAGGCTCTGGCGGGTGATGTTGGCGCTGGTGTGGCGGCGCTTGCCATCCACCAATACCAGCACCTGGTCGGAAGCCAGGCCGCGCAGCGAGGCGCCCTGGGCGATGGAACCGGCAAATGCACCCTGGGGCGACTGCGGGAAGCTGAAGGACGGCGACAGTGCGGTCAGTGCGCCGGACAGGTCGGCAGCGCCGGTTTGCTGCAATTGCTCGCCGCTCAGCACATCTACCGGTGCGGCGCTTTGCAGGGCGGTGACGTCGCTGCGGCGGGTGCCGAGTACCACCACGGTGTCGAGCTTGTCGGTCTTGGCAGTGGGCTGCGCATCAGCCGCTACAGCAGGCACGGCAAGGCTGCCCATGACCAGCGCGATGGCGCCGGCCAACGGAGTACGTTGGAACATAGAAAGGTCCTTTCGAAGCGTGTTGACGATGGCGGCCGGGCGCTATGGCTCAAACAAAGAAGGTCAACTGTGGGAGCGGGCTTGCCTGCGATGATGGCGGCACAGCCACATAATGGTTGGCTGACCCACCGCTATCGCAGGCAAGCCAGCTCCCACATTTGATCTCCGGCGTTTGGTGAATAGTGTCCGGCGGCTGAAGTTAGAAGCGGCTGGTCACGCTCAGCCCCACGGTGCGTGGGTCGCCGTAAGTGATCACGTACTGCCCCAGCCCGCCGTTCGGCCGGCCATGCACCTGATAGCGGCGGTCGGTGAGGTTGTTCACAAACCCGGTGACGCTGAGTTTTTCGTCGGCGCTGTACCAGGTCAGGCGGCTGTTGGCCAAGGTGTAGTGCGGCTGGCTCAAGTCCTTGTCGGCGCTGCTCTGGCGGTCGGCGAGGAAGTATTCCTTGTCGCGAAAACTCACGTCGGCACCGGCCACCAGCTTGCCGCCGATTTCCAGCGGGATGGTGTAGTCGCCACCCAGCGACACCACGTTGCGCGGCGAGCGCACGAAGCTGTTGCCGCTGTAGTCACCCGTGACCGCACCGGTGTTGGGGTTGGTGTTTTTGAAGTCGGTGTATTCGGTATCCAGGAACGAAATCGCCGCCCGCAGGTGCAGGTAGTCGGTGGGTTGGCCTTCCAGTTCCAGCTCGGCGCCCTTGACCTTGCCCTTGGCGCCGTTGGTCAGCGCGGTGGTCAGTACGCCGTTGTTGACGGTCAGCAGGTTGACCTGAATGTCCGAGTAGTCGTAGTAGAAGATGTTCGCGTTGGCCGTCAGGCGATGGTTGAACCACTCGGACTTCACGCCGAATTCGTAGGCATCGAGTTGTTCTGGGTCCACCGTGGTCAGCTGCGACAGGCTGGTGGACAGCCCGGTGTTGAAGCCGCCCGAGCGGAAGCCGTGGGCATAGCGGAAGAACACCCGCACGTTGTCGTTGATCCGATATTCCGGGGTCAGGTCATAGGTCCAGGCTTCCCAGGTCTTGTCTTCCTGGCGGTTGCCGTTGGTACCGACGCCGCCCAGGGGAATCAGCGGGCCATTGGCGGTGGCGCGCGTCAACTGAGTGAGGTTGAGGTCGATGTCTTTCTTTTCCTGGGTCCAGCGCAGGCCACCGGTCACGCTGAAGTTGTCGGTGAGGTCGTAGGTCAGGTTGCCGAACAGCGCGTAGCTGTCGGTGGTGTGGTTGTAATTGAGGTCGCGAAAGTCCGTCGCGCCGTTGACCTGGTTCGAGCCGGTGCCATTGGGTGTCGGGCCCGGGGCGATGAAGCGTCCGGCGCTGCTGTCCAGGTCTTCATGGAAATAGTGCGCGCCGGCCAACCAGCGCAGGGTTTCCTGCTGGGGCGAGGCCAGGCGGATTTCCTGGGAGTACTGGGTGTATTTGTTGTCGGCGGTAGAGGTGCCGTTGACCTCGTAGGGCGTGTAGTCGGCATCGCCACTGGACTGGCCGCGGATGTAGTCGTAGGCGCTGATGGACGTGAGGGTGTAATCGCCCAAGTGCCAGTTGAGGGTCAGCGAAGTACCGTCATGGTTGAGCTTGGAGTCGTCGTCCACGTTCAGCGCAATATTGCGCCCGGCGGGGCGTGTGTAGCCCACGTTGTAGTAACGGCCGAGGGTCAGCGCACCGTTGGCGCCGTCGCCCTTGAACTCGCGGCTGTGGATCTTCCACAGCGCGTCCAGGTCCGGGTTGAGCTGGGCGAAGAATTGCAGGCGCACGGCCTTTTTGTTGACGTCGCCGTAGGTGTGATCGTCGATCAGGTTTTTCTGGAAACCGTCGCGTTCCTCGGAGTACAGCGAGATCCGCGCCGCGAGTTTTTCCGGAACCAGGGTGCCGCCGATGGCGCCGTTGACGATGCGTTCGTTCTTGCTGCCAAAACCGATCGTGCCATAGCCGTCGGTGTCGAAGGTCGGTTTCTTCGAGATGATATTCACCGCGCCGGCCGTGGTGTTCTTGCCATACAGCGTGCCTTGGGGGCCGCGCAGGATCTCGATGCGCTCGAGGTCAAACAGCGGACCGCCACCGGCAATCGGTGCGTTCAGGTACACGTCATCGGCGTAGATGCCCACCGGGTACACAGTGGCTGCGCCGGTGTCGCCGGTGCCCAGGCCACGGATGTACCAGCGCGGGCGCCCGTCGCCGTCGGGGTTTTTCGCCGAGGCGTTGGGAATGAAGGTGGTGATATCGCCCATCGACCGCACGCCGTCGGCAATGATGCTGGTGCCTTGTACCGCCGACACCGCGACCGGAACCTCTTGCAGGGTTTCTTCCCGGTGTTGTGCGGTCACGGTCACGGTCTTCAGCGACGGTTCGGTTTTGCCGGCGTCGTTTTCGGCAGCGTCGGCGGCCAATAGAGGTTCGCTGGCGGTGCCGCCTGCCAGCAGTAAAGCGAGCCACAGGCCCTTGGTGATTGGATTAAGTGTGTGCATGAAATCTCCCCCGGAAAAGTTTCCTTGAAGGGGCTAGAGCAGAGATCGTGCCAAGCAGATTTCAGGGTCGATACATGTTTGTAAGATATTGATATATAACGATTAAAAAATTAAGGAAAAGGGCGTTTTCGAACCATTGAAAGCGCAGCCGAAGGCCGCTTGAAAAGCCTGTCGAAGATTCAGCAGAAGTTGCTTGGAGGGTGCTGCTGGAGCAGCAGGGGAGGTGTTGCCGTAGCAGCTGTCGAGCCCCGGCGAGGCTGCGTAAACGGTGTATCTGACACACCGCAAACGCAGCCTCGCCTGGGCTCGACAGCTGCTACATGGGGGAGGTCAAACAGCCACGCGGGAGGTGGAGCCGATGACCTTTTCCAGCACGCTGAAATCAATCCAGTCGCGCACATCGAAGCGCCGTGGAATGAAGTTCCAGCGATGCAGGAAATCGGTGAAATCCTGCAAGGCTTCGATGGAGCGCGAATCGAGCGTGGTACGCAGCCGACGATGGGCATCTTCGCCGTAGGCCGCGGTTACCCAGTACTCGCTGGTGTTGAGTTCCTGTGCCAGGAAGCGCCGGGTCTCGTCCGGATTGGCCCAGGCCCATTGCTCGGTGCGCAGCACGGTGTCGACGATTTTCACGCTGGCGTCGAAGTGCTCCTGCAGCAGGTTGATGTCCACCGTGAGGGTGCGTGGCGTGCCGTTGTTGGAGCGGATCAGCGGGTCCGGGTGCGAACCGGTGTCCACCACCACATGCAGGCCGAACTCGTTGGCCAGGTGCACGGCGTGGGCACCCTTGAGGAAGATCGCGTCGATATCACCGCGCAGCAGGCCGATCAGTTCGTTGTTGCGGCGGCTGAAGCGGCTCACCCCCAGGCTCGCCGGGGAGCCGTAGACGTATTGCACCTGGTTGTCGCTGTAGGTGCCGCCGTAGGGGTAGTCCACCAGCTCTACGTCCGAGACTTCCAGGCCTTCGAGCTTGAGGGCGTTTTCCAGGCCGCGCAGGGCCTGGGCACGGGTGAAGTCGATCTGCACGTTGGCCCATTTCGGCAGGCCGAAGCGCCGGTTTTTCAAGTCGCGCACGCTGCGCACACCGCTCTCGGCGGTGGTCAGGATCAACTGCACCTCGTCGCTCCACGACAAACCCAACACCCGGGTTTCCACGCCACTGGCGTAGGCCCAGATCGCCGGGATATTACCGCCGTGGCGCACCGAGTTTTTCAGGTGATGGTCGTAATGCGCCTCGCGAACTTCCCGTTCCGTGGACTCGCGCAACGACTGGATATTGGTGCCAAAAGGCAGGAACGCCTCGGCCAGGCGACCGGACTGCACAGCAATGCCAAGACCGGTGGGAACCGGGCTGTGGGTGTACCAGAGAGTATCGAGTGGTTTGCTCATAAGGGTCTTCGTTCAAATCCATGAAATAGGAAACCTTTGCAGGAGCCCGGCTTGCCGGCGATGAGGCCCGAAAGGTCAATACCCCATTGAAGGCCGTCATCGCCGGCAAGCCGGCTCCTACAGGGGTTAGCCTGCCAGCGCGGTTTTGCCGTTCAAGAGTGCTTCCAGCGGCCGTGCATCAATCCATTCACGCACGTCGAAGCTTTTCGGGATAAAGCGCCAGCGGTGCAGGAAATGCGTGAAGTCCTGCAGCGCGGCAATTGCCTGTTCATCAAGTTCGGTGCGCAGGCGCAAGTGGGCGTCGTTGCCGTAGGCGGCGGTGACCCAATACTCACTGCTGTTGGTTTCCTGGGCCAGGTAGCGCCGGGTTTCCTCCGAGTGGGTGTGGGCCCATTGCTCGGCGCGCAGGACCGAGTCAAGAATGCCGGTGGCTACGTCGAAGTGGTTTTCCAGCAGGTTCAGGTCCACCGCCAGGGTGCGCGGCGTGCCGTTGTTGCTGCGGATCAGCGGGTCCGGGTGCGAGCCGGTGTCGATCACCGTGTGCAGGCCGAAATCATGAGCCTGTTGGGCGGCGTGGGCGCCCTTGAGGAAGATCGCATCGACTTCACCGCGCAGCAGGCCTATCAGCTCCAGGTTGCGTTCGCTGACTTTTTGCGTGACTGGCGTACCGGCGATATTGCGCACCGGGGTATCGCTGAAGGTGCCGCCGTAGCGGAAGTTCTTCAGCTTCACGTCGCCGACTTTCAGGCCTTCCAGTGACAACGCGTTTTCCAGCCCGCGCAGGGCCTGGGCGCGGGTGAAGTCGATCTGTGCGCCGGCCCAGTCCGGCAGGCCGAAAGTACGGCCCTTGAGGTCCTTGACGGTTTTGATGCCGCTGTCCTGGCGGGTCAGGATCAGTTGCACTTCATCTGCCCACGACAACCCGATCACTCGGGTTTCCCGGCCTTGGGCGCGGGCCCAGATCGCCGGGATATTGCCGCCATGGCGTACCGAATTGCGCAGGGTGTGATCGAAGTGCGATTCGCGCACCGCCTTGTCATCGGACTCGCGCAGCGACTGCACCTCGGTGCCCAGGGCACCGACGGTGTCTTGCAGCCAGCCTTTTTGCACTGCAATGCCCAGGCCGGTGGGCACGGGGCAGCGGGTGTACCAGAGCGTATCGAGAGGTTGGGTCATCAGGAGTTCTCCCACAGCGTTCAGGCGCTGGCTTTCAAAGGTTGGATCGCCGGGCGTTGGTGCACAAGCGGCAGGACTTCCTGGCCAATGCGCAACGCTTCTTCCAGGTGTGGATTGCCGGCGAGGATGAAGGTCGAGAAGCCGGCGTCGCGGTATTCCACCAGGCGCTCGGCGATGTTCTGGTGGCTGCCGACCAGGCCCACGGTCGGACCCGGTTTGGCTTTGGCGAAACCGGCCCACAGGTTGGGACCGATGATCAGGTCGTCGAAGCGGTCGACGTTCTGGTGGTACGCGGTCTGGCGCGCGCCGCCGACCGAATCCGAGCCGCTGGTAAAGCCCTTGGCGACCTGGCTGCTCTTGCCTTCGAGCTTGTCGAACTGGCGACGCAGGTCTTTCCAGGCTTGCTCCTCGGTCTCCCGGGCGAACAGGTCTACCCGCAGGCCGAAGCGCACGGTGCGGCCTTGTTTGTCGGCCAGTTCGCGCACGCGCTCGATGTGTGGCTTGAGCTTGTCGATGGGTTCGGCCCAGTTCAGGTACACGTCGGCGTGTTTGGCGGCGACATCGAGGGCGGCGTCGGAGAAACCGGAGAAGTACACGCCGGGCTTGCGTTCGTGGTGCAGGCCGTGGGGCAGGGCGCCGTTTTCCAGTTGGTAGATATCACCGTTGTAGGAGAATTTTTCGTGCTCCCAGAGGCCCTGGATGATGTCGAGGAATTCGCCGGTGCGCTTGTAGCGCAGGTCGTGTTCGAGGAAGTCACCGTTGGCGCGCTGGCTGGCGGGGTTGCCGCCGGTGATGATGTTCCACTCTACGCGGCCACGGCTGAGGTTTTGCAGGATCGCGGCTTGTTGGGCGGCGTAGGCGGGCAGGGTCCAGGTGGCCTGGAAGGCGATCAGGAATTTGATGCGCCGGGTTTCTCGGGCCAGGGCGGCGGCGACGATCCATGGTTCGGGGCCGGTGGGCAGCAGGGCGCCTTCGAAGCCGGCGAGTTCGGCGGCTTTGGCGACCTGAGCGATGTAGTCGATGTAGGTGAAGTCGTCGGGTTGGCCGTTGGGCAGGCGGCCTGGTGCGATGTTGCCGGGGCGGTAGGTGGGGTTGCCGCGGTTGTGTTTGTCGGTGGTGAGTTGGGGGCCGTCGGTGCCCAGCGGCAGGCGCCAGAAGAATTCAGTGGTCATGGGTGCTCCGGTTCAGTCGTATTGGGTGCGGGGACCTTTGGGGATTGGGACTGCAACGGGCATGCCATGGGGGCTTGGGCCAACGGGGGCAGGGGGTTGTGGGTTTTTTGGGGGTGGGGGTGCGTCTGTAGCAACACTGGGTCAGCAGTGGGTGCTGTAGGTGAAGCACTTTGTGTACATATCCGTTGTTGCGGTCAGGGCCGCTATTGGTTTCGCTCTTACAGCGAGTCACTTTGCAAAAAAGCGGCAAAGTAACCAAAGC
>NZ_JBSVWQ010000230.1:0-8969 GCF_054071215.1 Pseudomonas sp. SDO5522_S412
AGTCGGTACATGTATTGACTGACACACCGCATTCGCGAGCAAGCCCGCTCCCACAGGGGATGTGCGATGTAGCTTATTTCTTGAGCAGGGCTGAACACGCGGCTTTGAAGGCCTCATGCTGATACTTGTTCAGCGTCGCCGGCAGGGCAAAGTCATGTTTCTTGTTCTGCGCATTGATGGTCTGCGGCGACAGCAGCGTCACTTCAACGCCCTCCAGCAACTGAAACACACCTTCAATCTTGAACGTAGTCGGGCCACCGGCGAATTCGCCTTTCTTGCTGCGCTTCTTGATGGCGATGCGGCTGATGCCGTTTTCCCGCACAAACGCGCTGACCTGAGTGGCGAAGGCCTTGACGTTGGCCGCCTCATCATCGTCTTCAAGGGCGATTTTCTTGGTGGCCAGGGCTGCATGGCTCAATGCCTGACCGTCGAGAGAGGCGACAGCAATAATGGCTTCGCTGCCTTTGATTTCGATGCCGCAGATTGTCATGAATAGCCTTGGTTCTGAGTAAAGAGTGGAGGGGATTGTCGCTTATTCCTGCCCAATCGACTCCAAAAACTCCGACCGTTCATCACTCATCCGCGCCAGACAATCATTCTGCTGGATCGCATATGCCTTGCTTCCCGCCACTGCCGGAAAGGTATCTACGGCGCAATCCGCATCACGTAACTTTTCCCACTTCTGCTGGGCATCCTTCAGACGAGCGGTAATGTCCGCCAGCTGCGTCTTGTTGCTGCCATAGGTCGAACCCATGCGTTCCAGCAAGCCCTGGTAGTTATCCTTGAGCAGTTGTTCGGCGGTGGTTTTGTTGTAGGTGGCGCATTCCAGGGTTTGCTTGTCGTTCTCGATGCCATCGCAGGGCGTGCTGTCGGTGTCTTCAGCGGCGTGTACGCCGGTTGCGATGAGTGCCAAAGCCAGGAAAATCGATTTCATTGCGCCGTCTCATATCAGTTGATGAGCAAATTCTGGCTCAAGCGTAAGACAAAGAACAGACACCCGTCAGAGATGTCATGTTGGCCTTTGTCGCGGATTGACGCTTTCGGCAATTCCCTTGTCGTTTTTGCACCCGGCTCCTTCTGCCCCGGGGCATATGCTGGCCCCAAAGCGCCGGCAGACGATTCGGCGCATGAATCGCCAATAAGGGGACGCCTGATGAGCCCAGCCGAATTGCACGCCGACAGCATCGTTATCGACGGGCTGATCATTGCCAAGTGGAACCGCGACCTGTTCGAAGACATGCGCAAGGGTGGCCTCACCGCTGCCAACTGCACTGTGTCGGTATGGGAAGGGTTCCAGGCCACCATTAACAACATCGTGGCCAGCCAGACCCTGATTCGCGAAAACAGCGACCTGGTGATCCCGGTGAAAACCACCGCCGATATCCGTCGCGCCAAGGAACAGGGCAAGACCGGCATCATCTTCGGCTTCCAGAACGCCCACGCGTTTGAAGACCAGCTCGGCTACGTCGAGATCTTCAAGCAGCTCGGGGTTGGCGTGGTGCAGATGTGCTACAACACCCAGAACCTGGTGGGCACCGGCTGCTATGAGCGCGATGGCGGCCTGTCGGGCTTCGGTCGCGAGGTCGTCGCCGAGATGAACCGCGTCGGCATCATGTGCGACCTGTCACACGTGGGCTCCAAGACCTCCGAAGAAGTCATCCTCGAATCGAAAAAGCCGGTGTGCTACTCCCACTGCCTGCCTTCAGGCCTCAAAGAGCACCCGCGCAACAAGTCCGATGAAGAGCTGAAGTTCATCGCCGACCACGGTGGCTTTGTCGGCGTGACCATGTTCGCGCCGTTCCTGGCCAAGGGCATCGACTCGACCATCGACGACTACGCCGAAGCCATCGAATACACCATGAACATCGTGGGCGAAGACGCCATCGGCATCGGCACCGACTTCACCCAGGGCCATGGCCAGGATTTCTTCGAAATGCTGACCCACGACAAGGGCTACGCCCGCCGCCTGACCAGCTTCGGCAAGATCATCAACCCGCTGGGCATCCGCACCGTGGGCGAGTTCCCGAACCTCACCGAGACCCTGCTCAAGCGCGGCCATCCCGAGCGCGTGGTGCGCAAGATCATGGGCGAAAACTGGGTCAACGTCCTGAAGGACGTCTGGGGCGAATAAGCCACCACTCACGCCTCTTTTCCCCCAACCTTATGCGTTGGGGGCTTACCAAAGCATTTTCCGGAGTTAAGTTTCCATGGCCAAGATCGCCCCTCAATTGCCTATCGAAGTCGACAGCGAAACCGGTGTCTGGACCTCCGACGCCCTGCCGATGCTGTACGTGCCGCGCCATTTCTTCGTCAACAATCACATGGGGATCGAAGAAGTTCTGGGCAGCGAGGCCTACGCCGAGATCCTCTACAAGGCCGGCTACAAATCCGCCTGGCACTGGTGCGAAAAAGAAGCTGAATGCCACGGCCTGGAAGGCGTCGCAGTGTTCGAGCACTACATGAAGCGCCTGTCGCAGCGCGGCTGGGGCCTGTTCAAGATCCAGGACATCGACCTCGATAAAGGCACCGCCAGCGTCAAGCTCGAGCACTCGGCGTTTGTCTACGTGTACGGCAAGGTCGGGCGCAAGGTCGACTACATGTTCACCGGCTGGTTTGCCGGCGCGATGGACCAGATTCTCGAAGCCCGCGGCAGCAAGATCCGCACCGTTGCGGAACAGGTATACGGCGGCTCCGAAGAGGGCCACGACGACGGCCTGTTCACCGTCAAGCCGTTGTAAGTCGAGGACCCTGCCATGGCTTTCGAAGCAATGTTTGCGCCGATCCAGATCGGCAAACTGACCATCCGCAACCGCGTGCTCAGTACCGCCCACGCCGAGGTGTATGCCACCGACGGCGGCATGACCACCGACCGCTATGTGAAGTACTACGAAGAGAAAGCCAAGGGCGGGATCGGCCTGGCGATCTGCGGCGGTTCTTCCAGTGTCGCCATCGACAGCCCGCAAGGCTGGTGGAAGTCGGTGAACCTGGCGGATGACCGGATCATCCCGCACTTCCAGAACCTGGCCGACGCCATGCACAAGCATGGCGCCAAGATCATGATCCAGATTACCCACATGGGCCGTCGCTCGCGCTGGGACGGCGAGCACTGGCCCACGCTGCTGTCGCCTTCGGGCATCCGCGAGCCGGTGCACCGCGCCACCTGCAAGACCATCGAGCCTGAAGAAATCTGGCGGGTGATCGGCAACTACGCTACCGCTGCGGCACGGGCCAAGGCGGGTGGCCTGGACGGTGTGGAACTGTCGGCGGTGCACCAGCACATGATCGACCAGTTCTGGAGCCCTCGGGTCAACAAACGTACTGACGAATGGGGCGGCAGCTTCGAAAACCGCATGCGTTTCGGCCTTGAGGTGTTGAAGGCGGTACGCAAGGAAGTCGGCCCGGATTTCTGCGTCGGCATCCGTTTGTGCGGCGACGAATTCCACCCGGACGGCTTGTCCCACGAGGACATGAAACAGATCGCCAAGTACTACGACGACACCGGCATGCTCGACTTCATCGGCGTGGTCGGCTCGGGGTGCGACACCCACAACACCCTGGCCAACGTTATCCCGAACATGAGTTATCCACCGGAGCCGTTCCTGCACCTGGCGGCCGGCATCAAGGAAGTGGTCAAGGCCCCGGTGCTGCACGCGCAGAACATCAAGGACCCGAACCAGGCCACGCGCATCCTGGAAGGCGGCTACGTGGACATGGTCGGCATGACCCGCGCCCACATCGCCGACCCGCACCTGATCGCCAAGATCAAGATGGGCCAGATCGACCAGATCAAACAGTGCGTCGGCGCCAACTACTGCATCGACCGCCAGTACCAGGGCCTGGATGTGCTGTGCATCCAGAACGCCGCCACTTCCCGTGAATACATGGGCGTGCCGCACATCATCGAGAAATCCACCGGGCCAAAACGCAAAGTCGTGGTGGTGGGTGCCGGCCCGGCCGGGATGGAAGCGGCGCGGGTGGCTGCCGAACGTGGCCACGACGTGACGTTGTTCGAGAAGAAAGAATTTATCGGCGGGCAAATCACCACTGCATCGAAAGCCCCGCAGCGTGACCAGATTGCCGGGATCACCCGCTGGTTCCAGTTGGAACTGGCGCGCCTGAACGTCGACCTGCGCCTGGGTGTGGCGGCGGACGCGGCGACCATCCTCGACCTGCGCCCGGACGTGGTGGTGCTGGCGGTGGGCGGTCATCCGTTCCTGGAGCAGAACGAACACTGGGGCGCGGCTGAAGGCCTGGTGGTCAGCAGCTGGGACGTGCTCGACGGCAAGGTTCTACCTGGCAAGAACGTGCTGGTGTACGACACCATCTGCGAGTTCACCGGCATGTCGGTGGCCGACTTCCTCGCGGACAAGGGCAGCCAGGTCGAGATCGTCACCGACGACATCAAGCCGGGCGTGGCCGTGGGCGGTACGTCGTTCCCGACGTACTACCGCAGCATGTACCCCAAGGAAGTGATCATGACCGGCGACATGATGCTGGAAAAGGTCTACCGCGAAGGCGACAAGCTGGTGGCGGTGCTGGAGAACGAATACACCGGGGCCAGGGAAGAGCGGGTGGTGGACCAGGTGGTGGTCGAGAACGGCGTGCGTCCGGACGAAGAGCTCTACTACGGGCTCAAGGCAGGCTCGCGCAACAAGGGCCAGATGGACATCGAGGCCCTGTTCGCGATCAAGCCGCAGCCGTGCCTGAGCGAGCCGGGCGAGGGGTACTTGCTGTTCCGCATTGGTGACTGCGTGGCCCAGCGTAATACCCACGCGGCCATCTATGACGCCCTGCGCCTGTGCAAGGATTTCTGACGAGGTGTACTCGGTCAAATGTGGGAGCGGGCTTGCTCGCGAAGCGGTGTGTCAGCCACTGGATGCATCGACTGACACGCTGCCTTCGCGAGCAAGCCCGCACCCACATTTCGGGCCAGTTTCACAGTAGACCTGTGTGGTCTTTGGGAGCTTCACCATGTTGAACACCCTTCTTCCCATCCTGCTCTTCGCCGCCCTGGGCCTTGCCGTCCTCGGCGCGCTGCGCCGGGTGAACATGTGGCGCCGCGGGAGGTCCTCCAAGGTCGACTTGCTCGGCGGCCTGTTGGCCATGCCCAAGCGCTACATGGTCGACCTGCACCATGTGGTCGCCCGCGACAAATACATCGCCAACACCCACGTCGCCACCGCCCTGGGCTTTGTGCTCTCGGCGCTGCTGGCGATCCTGGTGCACGGTTTCGGCCTGCATAACCGCATCCTCGGCTACGCCTTGCTGTTGGCTTCGGTGCTGATGTTTGTCGGCGCCACCTTCGTCTACCTGCGCCGTCGCAACCCGCCTGCACGCCTGTCGAAAGGCCCGTGGATGCGCCTGCCGAAAAGCCTGATGGCGTTCTCTGTGAGCTTCTTCCTGGTGACCTTGCCGGTGGCCGGGATTCTGCCGGCGGACTTCGGCGGCTGGCTGCTCGCCGCGCTGCTGAGCCTGGGCGTGTTGTGGGGCGTGTCGGAAATGTTCTTCGGCATGACCTGGGGCGGCCCGATGAAACACGCCTTCGCCGGTGCCCTGCACCTGGCCTGGCACCGCCGCGCCGAACGCTTCGGCGGCGGCCGTTCCACCGGTTTGAAACCCCTGGACCTCGCGGATAAAAGCGCGCCCCTGGGCGTGGAAAAACCGGTGGATTTCACCTGGAACCAACTGCTCGGCTTCGACGCCTGCGTGCAGTGCGGCAAGTGCGAAGCCGCGTGCCCGGCGTTCGCCGCCGGCCAGCCACTGAACCCGAAAAAACTTATCCAGGACATGGTCGTCGGCCTGGCCGGTGGCACCGACGCCAAGTTCGCCGGCAGCCCGTATCCTGGCAAAGCCATCGGCGAACACAGCGGCAACCCGCACCAGCCAATCGTCAATGGCCTGGTGGACGCCGAGACCCTGTGGTCGTGCACCACTTGCCGCGCCTGCGTGGAAGAGTGCCCGATGATGATCGAGCACGTGGACGCCATCGTCGACATGCGCCGCCACCTCACCCTGGAAAAAGGCGCGACCCCGAACAAGGGCGCCGAAGTCCTGGAAAACCTGATCGCCACCGACAACCCGGGCGGTTTCGCACCGGGCGGGCGGATGAACTGGGCGGCGGATTTGAACCTGCCCTTGCTCAGCGACAGGAAAACCGTCGACGTGCTGTTCTGGGTCGGCGACGGTGCCTTCGACATGCGCAACCAGCGCACCCTGCGCTCGTTCGTCAAAGTGCTGAAAGCCGCCAAGGTCGACTTCGCCGTACTGGGCCTTGAAGAGCGCGACAGCGGCGACGTGGCCCGGCGCCTGGGCGATGAAGCGACTTTCCAGCTGCTGGCCGCACGCAATATCCAGACCCTGGCCAAGTACAGCTTCAAGCGCATCGTCACCTGCGACCCCCACAGTTTCCACGTGCTGAAAAACGAATACGGCGCCTTTGATGGCAACTACCTGGTGCAGCACCACAGCACCTACATGGCCGAACTGATCGACGCCGGCGCCCTGAACCTGGGCCAGCACAAAGGCAACAGCGTGACCTATCACGACCCGTGCTACCTGGGCCGCTACAACGGCGAGTACGAGGCACCGCGCCAAGTGCTGCGTGCGCTGGGGATCGAGGTCAAGGAAATGCAGCGCTCCGGTTTCCGCTCGCGCTGCTGCGGTGGCGGTGGCGGGGCGCCGATCACCGATATTCCTGGCAAGCAGCGGATTCCCGACATGCGCATGGAAGACATCCGCGAGACCGGCGCCGAACTGGTGGCCGTGGGTTGTCCACAGTGCACGGCGATGCTGGAAGGCGTGGTCGAACCGCGTCCCTTGATCAAGGACATTGCCGAACTGGTAGCTGACGCGTTGCTTGAAGACGCGGCACCGGCCAAGGCGCCGAAACGCGAACCTGCGGAGGTGCATTGATGAGCGACATTATTCGCCGCGACCCACGGGCCGAATGGATCGCCCGTAACCGCCTGCACCCGCTGCACGCGGCGATGCAGCCGGTGCAACACAGCTGGATGGGGCCCAATGGGGTCATCCGCAAGAACGTGCACGGTGTCGGTTTTATCGGCCCCAACGGCATCAAGCGTATTGACCGCAGCGGCGCCCAGCAGGGCGGCGCGGCCAAGCGTACGGCAGCGGTGGAAGTGCAGTTGCCGCTGCATCAGGTACCGGCGCCCGCTTTCTACATCAACGTGGTGCCGGACATGGTCGGCGGCCGCCTGAGCAGCCACGACCGCGACTTGCTGGGCCTGGCCCGGCAGCTGGCCGGCGACGACGGTGCGGTATTGGCCGTAGTGTTCGGCGAACACAAGGAAAACGCCTTCGCCACCGCCGGTGTGGATCGGCTGCTGGTGTTGGACGGGCATGAGTTCGACGGTTATTCACCGGAGCAACGGGTTCACGGGCTGCGGGCTGTGGATAACCAGTTCAACCCGCGCCACTGGTTGCTGCCGGACAGCCGCAGCGGCGGTGGTGAATTGGGGCGGCGCTTTGCCGCCAGCCTCAAGGAGCGCCCGGCCACGCGGGTCTGGCAGATCAAGGGCCAGGAATGTATTGGCCGTGCAGGTGCGGGTCAGGAGGATCTTGCCCGCCCACTGCCACGGATGATCCTGGCTGCGGCGGAGTGCGCCGATCCCGTCAGCGAAACCCGTCACGAAGTGCTGCCGGTGGAGTTATCCACAAGCCTGGCCCGCAGCCTTGCGCGTATCGAAGATTTGGGTGCGGTGGCCGTGGACCCGGCGGCGATTCCCATGGCCGAAGCCGAATTTATTTTCTCCGGTGGCAACGGGGTCAAGGACTGGGCGCTGTTCCACCAGACTGCTGCCGCGTTGGGCGCCACCGAAGGTGCTTCGCGGGTGGCGGTGGACGACGGCTTCATGGCGCGCGATCGCCAGGTCGGCGCCAGCGGTACCTGGGTCACCGCGCGGGTTTACGTGGCGGTGGGGATTTCCGGGGCGATCCAGCACCTTCAAGGCATTGGTGCCTGCGACAAGGTGGTGGCGATCAACCTCGACCCGGGCTGCGACATGATCAAGCGTGCCGACCTGTCGGTGATCGGCGAAAGCGCCGCGATACTGCAAGCCTTGATCGTTGCGGTCGAGGCCTACCGCCACGGTGCCAAGCGCGATGCAGCTTAAGGAAATGGCCATGACGACGAATGTAATCAGCCTGGTGTCCATCGGTGCCCACCCGACTTCCGGCCGTCCACGCCGGGCCGAGCAAGACGCGCGCGCAGTGGAACTGGGCCTGCAACTGGCTGGGGATAACCTGCAAGTGCTGCACGCCGGCGACATCGGCGAACCCACCCTGCGCGCTTACCTGGGCATGGGCTTGCCTCAGTTGCACGTGCTTGAACAACCGGCCGGGGCAGACGCCTTGCCGGTGCTCGGCGACTATCTGCGGGACGCGGGCGCCCAAGTGGTGCTCACCGGCAGCCAGGCGGAAACCGGCGAAGGCTCGGGCATGTTGCCGTTCCTGCTGGCCGAGCAACTGGGTTGGCCGCTGATTGTCGGCCTGGCCCAGGTGGAATCCATCGAAGGCGGCGTGGCCCATGTGCTGCAGGCCTTGCCTCGCGGCCAACGGCGGCGGCTAAAGGTGCGCCTGCCGTTTATGGCCACGGTGGATAACGCGGCGCCCAAGCCACGGCAAAGCGCCTACGGCCCGGCGCAACGCGGTGAGCTGACGGCCCATGACGTCGAGGTGTTGGAGGATGAGTTATTCACAGGCGCTGTATTGCAGCCGGCCAAGCCTCGGCCCAAGCGCCTCAAGGTGATCAAGGCCAAAAGCGGTGCCGACCGGATGAAGGCTGCAACGGCCAAGGCCAGCGGCGGCGGTGGGCAGGTGCTCAAAGGCGTGAGCCCGGAAGCGGGCGCTGAAGCCATTCTTAAATTGCTTATAGAAGAAGGTGTAGTGCGCTGATCCACTGTGGGAGCGGGCTTGCTCGCGAAGGCGGCGCATCAGTCGACGCATCTATT
>NZ_JBSVWQ010000231.1:0-8903 GCF_054071215.1 Pseudomonas sp. SDO5522_S412
TCAGTCGACTTATCGACTACTGACATACCGCCTTCGCGAGCAAGCCCGCTCCCACATTGACGGTGTGCACCTTCTGGCTTTATGAGTTTCCATAGGTATGACCATGTCCCAAGACCGTCGCTACAGCTTCGAGTTCTTCCCGACCAAGACCGATGCTGGGCATGAAAAACTGATGGCAACTGCCAAGCAGTTGGCCAGCTACAACCCCGATTTCTTCTCCTGCACCTACGGTGCCGGTGGCTCCACCCGCGATCGCACGATCAACACCGTGCTGCAGCTGGAAAGCCAAGTCAAAGTACCTGCTGCTCCGCATTTGTCCTGCGTGGGCGACAGCAAGGCTGACCTGCGCAGCCTGCTGACCCAATACAAGCAAGCCGGCATCAAGCGCATCGTCGCCCTGCGCGGTGACCTGCCGTCCGGCATGGGCATGGCCAGCGGCGAGCTGCGCTACGCCAATGACCTGGTGAGCTTCATTCGCGAAGAAACCGGCGATCACTTCCACATCGAAGTGGCCGCTTATCCGGAGATGCACCCCCAGGCGCGCAATTTCGAAGACGATCTGCAGAATTTCGTGCGCAAGGCCAACGCCGGCGCCAACAGCGCGATCACCCAGTACTTCTTCAACGCAGAGAGCTACTTCTACTTCGTTGAGCGTGTACAAGCGATGGGCGTGAACATCCCGATCGTGCCGGGCATCATGCCGATCACCAACTACAGCAAACTGGCGCGCTTCTCTGACGCCTGCGGCGCGGAAATCCCACGCTGGATTCGTAAACAACTGGAAGCCTACGGCGACGACGTCAAGAGCATCCAGGCGTTCGGCGAACAGGTCATCAGCGAAATGTGTGAACAATTGTTGCAAGGTGGCGCGCCAGGGTTGCACTTCTATACCCTGAACCAGGCTGAGCCAAGCCTCGCTGTCTGGAACAACCTGAAGCTGCCACGCTAAGGTCTGTTCCGAAATGCAAAGGCCCTCATAATGAGGGCCTTTGCCGTTCTAAACGCCCACGGAATTCTGCAGTCCATGAATACAACCGCCCCGACGTCCCGCCCGCAACTGGTCTACCTGGTGTTCGGCGCAGAGACTTACCATCAGGAAGCGGTATTCAGCATCGCCAGCGCCCTGTCGTTCCTGCGGGACGAGCCGGACACAGGCATCGACATCCAGGTCTTCACCGACAACCCCGAGCCCTACCGCCTGCTGCCGGTACGGGTACGCCCGCTGGACGAAGCCACGCGCAAACGCTGGAGCGAGCCTCACGGCTACCACTTTCGCACCAAGCACGTGGTGCTGCGGCAAGTGTTGCAAGAATCCGAAGTGGCGCTGCTGATCGACACCGATACGTTTTTCCATCATTCGCCCCTGGCGCTGTTTGAACGCGTGCAGCCGGGCACCCTGCTGTGCAACGCCTTCTACACCAAGTACGGCGACAACCACGAAAGCATTCTGTACAGCGCCCTGTACCAGCGCCTGCTGGACATGGGCGTGGCCGACGATGACATGATGACCCTCAATTCCGGGGTCATGGGCCTGACGCAGCAGGACGCGCACATCCTCGACCGCTCGATCGAGTTGATGGACAAACTGTTTCCCCATGCCCAGGGCGCCTACACCCTGGAAGAGTTCTGCCTGTCCATTGCCGCCTATCGCACCCTCAACGTGCGCGAATGCCCGGACCTGATCCACCATTACTGGAGCCGCAAGCAGCTGTTCCGGGCCAAGGTCAAGGCGTGGATCGCCAAGCATGGGGCAAACCCCACCAGCACCACGGCCCTGGATGACACGCGCCAGGTTTCCGCCCACCTGCCCCGCCCGCCTCGTCTGCAACGCCTGATGTACAAGCTGATCACCCTGGCATTGCCCAAGCACCAGCAGCAGTTCATCCGGGAAATCCTCTACGGCTGCTACGAACATGAAAACGAGTTCGACCAGGCGTGTGGCCCGGTTTGGTGGGACAAGGCCCGACAAAACCAGGAAGAGCGCCAGGGTCGACCGGTGGATGCCCATCTGCTGGAGCACTGGTTTGACAATCCCGTGGTGCGGCTGATTCTCGGCGAGCGGCGCGAGGCGATCTACGAACACCTGATCAAATCTCCGGGCAAGTAAACCTGGCGGGCGCCCGCAGATCACTGTGCCAGAGCTTCTCTTTAGCCCGATACAGTCGTAATCTCAGGGTATGCCTGTCACTTTCCGGTTATTGACTGCTGTTCTTTTCGCTTGCCTGAGCCTCGGTGCCCATGGCGAGAAACTGCGCATTGTCACCGAGCCCTGGGCGCCTTACGTCTACGACGACAACGGCACCATGCGCGGGCTCGACTACGAGACCACGGTGATCGTGTTCCAGCGCCTGGGCATCGATGTGGATTGGCAATTCCTGCCCTGGAAGCGCTGCCTGGCGATGCTCGACCAGGGCCAGGCCGACGGCGCACTGGATATTTTCCATAGCCATGAACGCGACGCGGTGCTGCTGTACCCCAGCGAGCCGCTGTCCGAGGTGGAGTTCGTGCTGTTCTACGCCAATCAGCGCCCACACCCGTTCCAGACCTTCGACGACCTGCGCGGCCTGACCATCGGCACCTCGCCAGGCTACCTCTATGGCGCCGAATTCAGCGAGTCCACCCTCTTCAAGCAGGAGCCGGCCGCCAGCCATGAGGCCAACTTCGGCAAACTGGCCCTTGGCCGGATCGACCTGGTGATCACGGACCGTCGGGTTGGCCAGCATGTACTCAAGGCCCTTGGACTTGAGGACCAGGTCACCCAGGCCCCCCAGGTGGTCAGCAGCCAGCCACAGTTCCTGGCCGTGCGCCGCGGTGCCGGCATGGATTTGCTGGTGCAACGCTTCGCCGCCGAACTCAAACGCTTCAAGCAAGAGCCTGCCTACGCGGCCTTGAGTGCCAAATATGCGGGCAGCAGCCCGCAAACCAGCGCATCAGCCCTGCCCGTACGCACCGTTGAGCAGCAGGAAAGCAGCGCAGAGTGATTGCTCTGTTATACTCCGGCCTTTCCGCCAGGCTTACGCCCGGACGCTTCGGTCTTGCAAAAGGCACCCGACCCCGCTACAGCGCAGCTTTCAAGCCCGCGCGAGCCGTCTGAGTGCCCGCCAGCCCCAGCAGGACCGGACGGGATTGCGTTCATCTAAACGCCATTCACGCCAGGCAAGACTATCCCTCTGGGCCAAGCCCTAACTAAAACAGGATTACTCATGTCCTTTGCTTCCCTCGGTCTCTCCGAGGCTTTAGTCCGCGCCATCGAGGCAGCGGGCTATACCGAGCCTACTCCGGTGCAACAGCGGGCCATTCCCGCCGTGTTGCAAGGCCGCGACCTGATGGTTGCGGCTCAGACAGGTACTGGTAAAACCGGCGGCTTCGCCCTTCCGATCCTGGAGCGGTTGTTCCCCAACGGTCACCCGGACAAATCCCAGCGTCATGGCCCGCGCCAACCGCGCGTACTGGTCCTGACCCCTACCCGCGAACTCGCCGCCCAAGTGCATGACAGCTTCAAGCTGTATGCCCGCGACTTGAAGTTCGTCAGCGCCTGCATCTTCGGCGGCGTCGGCATGAACCCACAGGTTCAGGCCATGTCCCGCGGTGTCGACGTACTGGTTGCATGCCCGGGTCGCTTGCTCGACCTGTGCGGCCAAGGCAGCGTCGATTTGTCCCACGTGGAAATCCTCGTGCTGGACGAAGCCGACCGCATGCTCGACATGGGCTTTGTCCATGACGTGAAAAAGGTCCTCGCGCGCCTGCCGGCCAAACGCCAGAACCTGCTGTTCTCGGCCACGTTCTCCAACGACATCACCGCGTTGGCGGGCAAGTTGTTGCACAACCCCGAGCGCATTGAAGTCACGCCGCCGAACACCACGGTCGAGCGTATCGAGCAGCGCGTATTCCGCCTGCCGGCCGCCCACAAGCGTTCGCTGCTGGCCCACCTGATCACCGCCGGCGCGTGGGAACAGGTGCTGGTGTTCACCCGCACCAAGCACGGCGCCAACCGCCTGGCCGAGTACCTGGACAAGCACGGCCTCACCGCCGTCGCGATCCACGGCAACAAGAGCCAGAATGCCCGCACCAAAGCCCTGGCCGACTTCAAGGCCGGTGAAGTGCGCATCCTGGTCGCCACCGACATCGCCGCTCGCGGCCTGGACATCGACCAACTGCCCCACGTGGTCAACTTCGAGCTGCCAAACGTCGATGAAGACTACGTGCACCGTATCGGCCGTACTGGCCGGGCCGGTCGTTCGGGCGAGGCCATTTCCCTGGTCGCACCGGACGAAGAAAAGCTGCTGAAAAGCATCGAGCGCATGACCAAGCAGAAAATCGCCGACGGCGACCTGATGGGCTTCGACTCCAGCGCGGTTGAGGCCGAGAAGCCTGAAGTGCGCGAACGTCCGGACGTGCGCAACCCGCGCAACAACCCACGCGGTCCGAAGGGCGATGGCCCGAACGGCGGCGGCGGTGGTGGCGGTCGTAAAGACAAGGGCAAGGACAAGGGCGGCAAGGACAAGGCTGCGACCAATGGCCGTGGCGAACGCCCGGCCCGTGAGCAAAAGCCCCGTGAAGGCACCCCGGCCCGCGAACAGCGCCAGCCAAGCCAGCCGCCACGTGCTGCTGCCGACCGTGCTCCGGACGAGTTCCTGGACGACGACGTGGACAACTTCGGTAACCGCGTTGACTACGTGCCCCAGGCCAAGCCGGCCCAGGGCCGTGGTCGTCGTCCGGGCGCTCCGGCCCAGGGCGCAGGCGCCGGTAATCCGCGTACTGGCGGGCAGCCACAAGGTCGCCAGAACGGTCCGCGCAGCAGCAATGGCGCCACCACCGGCACCCCGCCTGCCAAGCGCAACGGCCCGCGCAACGGTGCTCCGCGTGACGGCCAGGCCCGTCGCGAAGAGTCGCGCAACCGTCGCCCGGCCCGTGATGATCAACCTCGCCTGTCGGAGCCAGCGGTGCAAAACCCGCGCGGCGGCCCGGCACCGAAGATCATCCACAAAGAGTCGAAAAGCGATCGCACGCTGACACCTGAGCAGTTGGATCAACTGCCGGGCCGTCCACGTGGTGAAAAACCGGCGTTGCTGACCCGCAACCGCTGAGTTTTCAAAGCGCCATAAAAAATGCCCCGGATCGCGAGATCCGGGGCATTTTTGTGTGGCCGGCGAAAATTACTTCGCTTTCACACCTTCAAACGTCACGTACAGCTCAACGTTGTTGGACGCTGGACCCAGGTCCATCTGCTTGCCGAAGTCCTGGCGATTGAAGGAGGTAGTACCTTCAAAGCCGGCACGGTAGCCGCCCCATGGATCCTTGCCTTCACCCAGGAAGGTCGCCTTGACGACGATCGGCTTGGTCACGCCGTGAAAGGTCAGGTCGCCGGTCACGTCAGCAGTGACTTGGCCAGCGGCATTCTTGCCAGTGGTCTTGACGCTGGTGGAGACGAACTTGGCATCGGCAAACTTGCCAACGTCCAGGAAGTCTTTACTGGCGATGTGCTTGTCACGTTCGGCGTGGTTGGTGAACACGCTGGCGGTGCGGACGTTGAACTCAATCTTGCTGTCTTCAGGCTTGGCAGCATCGAAGCTGAACTTGCCGTCCAGGTCCTTGAAGGTACCGGTGATGAAGCTGTAGCCCAAGTGGCTGATCTTGAAGTCAACGAAGGCGTGCTGGCCTTCCTTGTCGACAACGTAGTCAGCTGCCATCGCCTGACCGGCAGTCAGCAGGGCAGAACCGATGGCCAGAGCGGCGAGAGTCTTTTTCAACATGCTTTCTATTCCTTGTGAGTCGAGGTTGAACATCAGGCTTTGCGCCCCAGCATACGAACCAGGGTCACATCACGATCAATGAAATGGTGTTTCAGCGCGGCCACGCCATGCAGGCCGGCGAACACCACCAATACCCAGGCCAGGTACAAATGCACCACGCCTGCAGTGTCTGCCTGGTCCGGTAGCCCGGAAACCAGCGCAGGAATCTCAAACAAGCCAAACACCGGGATCCCGACACCGTCTGCGGTGGAAATCAGGTAACCGGCAATCATCACGGCAAACAGCCCGAGATACAGGAACGCGTGGCCAAACGCAGCCCCCAGACGCGTCATGCGGCTATAGCTGGCAAGCGGTGGCGGCGGCGGGCTGACCAGGCGCCAGACGATCCGCACGAGCATGATGGCGAACAGCGTAATGCCGATGCTCTTGTGCAGGTCCGGGGCGTCTTTGCGCCAGGCACTGTAGTAGTCGAGACCGACCATCCACAGGCCCAATGCGAACAGACCGAACACCACCAGGGCCACGCCCCAGTGCAAAACGATGCTGACCCAGCCATAGCGGGCCGGTGAATTACGTAGTTGCATGTCCCAAATCCCGTAAGAGCTGTGGCAAGACTATCGATTTACCTATCGAATTAAAGCGGAAAATTTCGCTTTGAAATATCGAGAAATACGATCAAGAGCGTATGCAGAGTAAGTTAACAAGAGATTAAGGACTATCCAGAAGAAACGTGACGGACTGTCCTGCGTTTACCACCAATTTACGCTTCAGACTCGCAATGGGTTGTGACACAGGCCTGCATTGCATAGGCTTGCGCGATTGTTTCGCCCGCGCACGTCGCGAGCCGCTTCGAGGAGAATGAACATGGGTTTGAATAACCAGTGGATGCAACGCGACCTTGCGGTGCTGTGGCATCCCTGCACCCAGATGAAAGACCACCAGCAACTGCCGCTGATCCCGATCAAGCGCGGTGAAGGCATCTGGCTGGAAGACTTCGAAGGCAAACGCTACCTCGACGCCGTCAGTTCCTGGTGGGTCAACGTGTTTGGCCACGCCAACCCGCGTATCAACCAGCGCATCAAGGACCAGGTCGACCAGCTGGAACACGTGATCCTCGCCGGTTTCAGTCACCAGCCAGTGATCGAGCTGTCCGAGCGCCTGGTGAAGATGACCCCCGAAGGCCTGACCCGCTGCTTCTACGCCGACAACGGTTCGTCGTGCATCGAAGTCGCGCTGAAGATGAGCTTTCACTATTGGCTCAACCGCGGCCTGCCGAACAAGAAGCGCTTTGTCACCCTGACCAACAGCTACCACGGCGAAACCATCGCCGCGATGTCGGTAGGCGATGTGCCGCTGTTCACCGAGACCTATAAAGCCCTGCTGCTGGACACCATCAAGGTGCCGAGCCCCGACTGCTACCTGCGCCCCGACGGCATGAGCTGGGAAGAACATTCCCGGAACATGTTCCTGGCCATGGAGCAGACCCTGGCCGAAAACCACGACACCGTGGCCGCCGTGATCGTCGAGCCGCTGATCCAGGGCGCCGGCGGCATGCGCATGTACCACCCGGTGTACCTCAAGCTGCTGCGCGAAGCCTGCGACCGCTATGGCGTACACCTGATCCACGACGAAATCGCCGTGGGCTTTGGCCGCACCGGTACGATGTTCGCCTGTGAACAGGCCGGCATCCGCCCGGACTTCCTGTGCCTGTCCAAGGCCCTGACCGGCGGCTACCTGCCGCTCGCCGCGGTGGTCACCACCGACGATGTGTACGAGGCCTTCTACGACGACTACCCGACCCTGCGGGCCTTCCTGCACTCCCACAGCTACACCGGTAACCCGCTGGCCTGTGCGGCGGCCCTGGCGACCCTGGATATCTTCGAAGAAGACAACGTCATCGAAAACAACAAGGCCCTGGCCCAGCGCATGGCCACCGCCACCGCGCACCTGGTGGACCATCCGCACGTCTCGGAAGTGCGCCAGACCGGCATGGTGCTGGCCATCGAGATGGTGCAGGACAAGGCCACCAAGACCGCCTACCCGTGGCAGGAACGCCGGGGCCTGAAGGTGTTCGAACATGCGCTGGAGCGAGGCGCGTTGCTGCGGCCGTTGGGCAGCGTGGTGTACTTCCTGCCGCCGTATGTGATCACCCCGGAGCAGATCGACTTCCTGGCTGAAGTGGCCAGCGAAGGGATCGACATTGCCACCAACACCAAGGTCAGCGTGGCGGTGCCCAAGGATTTCCACCCGGGGTTTCGTGATCCGGGCTGATTGAGTTGATCGTTCCCACGCTCCGCGTGGGAATGCAGCCATGGACGCTCCGCGTCCGCCCTGCACACTATTTCCAGAGAACAGAAATGAGACTGTCCCGCTTTTTTGTCGACGCCCCCCTGAGCCTTGGCGACCACGAGTTGCCGGAAGCCCAGGCGCACTACATCAGCCGCGTATTGCGCATGAGCGAAGGCGACCCCGTGCAGTTGTTCGACGGTTCCGGACAGGAGTTTCGCGCCAGCTTGCTGGAAGTCGGCAAAAAACGCGTGGTGGTGCAAGTCACCGAAACCGTCGCCGGGCAGGTCGAGTCGCCGTTGCAGATTCACCTCGGCCAGGGCCTGTCCCGTGGCGAGCGGATGGACTGGGCGATCCAGAAAGCCACCGAGCTTGGGGTGAATGAAATCACCCCGATCTTCAGCGACCGCTGCGAAGTGCGCCTCAAGGACGAACGCGCCGACAAACGCCTGCAGCACTGGCGCCAGGTGGCGATCAGCGCGTGCGAGCAGTGCGGTCGCTCGCGAGTGCCGGTGATTCACCCACCGCTGTTGCTGGCGGATTGGTTGAAACAGGCCGAAGCGGATTTGAAGCTGGTGCTGCACCCGGTGGCCGAGCCCCTGGTGAGCCACGCCAAGCCTGGGAGCCTGGCCTTCCTGATCGGGCCGGAGGGTGGATTGACTGATGGCGAAGTCGAAACGGCACAAGGTGCGGGGTTTCATGCCGCACGGTTGGGCCCACGGGTGCTGCGTACCGAAACTGCGCCAGTCGTGGCGCTGGCCGTAGCCCAACAACTCTGGGGCGACTTCTAAACCCGTTTTGCAAACCCCATCAAATGTGGGAGCGGGCTTGCTCGCGAATGCGGTGGATCAGTCACAGATGTAT
>NZ_JBSVWQ010000232.1:0-8850 GCF_054071215.1 Pseudomonas sp. SDO5522_S412
GCGGTGGATCAGATACGCATAAGGCGACTGACACACCGCTTTCGCGAGCAAGCCCGCTCCCACATTGAATATGCGCCAGCCATTCAAAACCTTTTTGACAGCACAGCAATTCAACAGGTTAGAATCGCTGGCACGCAGACTGCATGGTCAGTTTGCGCCTCGTCTTTCCTGCTCATGGAGTACTGCCTTTGAATGCGACGACCATCAACAGCCTGTTCTTGATCGGCGCGTTGCTGGTAGGTGCGAGCATTCTGGTGAGTTCTCTTTCGTCCCGCCTGGGGATTCCGATCCTGGTGATCATCCTGGCCGTGGGCATGATCGCCGGCGTCGACGGCGGCGGCATCATCTTCGACAACTACCCGACTGCCTACCTCGTGGGCAACCTCGCCCTGGCCGTGATCCTGCTCGACGGCGGACTGCGAACGCGGGTAGCCAGTTTCCGTGTAGCCCTCTGGCCTGCGTTGTCCCTGGCGACGGTCGGGGTGCTGATCACCACCGGCCTCACCGGCATGGCAGCCGCCTGGCTGTTCAACCTCAACATCATTCAAGGCCTGCTGATCGGCGCCATCGTCGGCTCCACGGACGCCGCAGCGGTGTTCTCGCTGCTGGGCGGCAAAGGCCTTAACGAACGGGTCACCGCCAGCCTGGAAATCGAATCCGGCAGCAACGACCCGATGGCGGTGTTCCTCACCGTCACCCTGATCGACATGCTCGCCAGCGGCCAGACTGGCCTGCACTGGAGCCTGCTGGGCCACCTGATCCGCGAGTTCGGCATCGGCGGCATCATCGGCCTGGGCGGTGGTTGGTTGATGCTGCAGATGGTCAACCGGATCAACCTGGCCAACGGCCTGTACCCGATCCTGGTGATTTCCGGCGGCCTGGTGGTGTTCGCCCTGACCAACGCCTTGCACGGCAGCGGCTTCCTCGCCGTTTACCTGTGCGGCCTGGTGATCGGCAACCGCCCGGTGCGCAGCCGGCACGGCATTTTGCATATGCTCGACGGCATGGCCTGGCTGGCACAGATCGGCATGTTTCTGGTGCTGGGCCTGCTGGTCACGCCCCATGATTTGCTGCCCATCGCGCTGCCGGCCCTGGGCCTGGCGCTGTGGATGATTCTCTTCGCACGGCCGCTGTCGGTGATCGTCGGCCTGTTGCCGTTCAAGGCCTTCCATGGCCGAGAGAAAGCCTTTATCGCCTGGGTCGGCCTGCGCGGTGCGGTACCGATCATTCTGGCGGTGTTCCCGCTGATGGCCGGCCTGCCCCACGCGCAGCTGTACTTCAACCTGGCGTTCTTTATCGTGCTGGTGTCGTTGCTGGTGCAGGGTACGAGCCTGCCGTGGGTCGCCAAACTGTTGAAAGTGACGGTACCGCCAGAGCCGGCGCCGATTTCCCGGGCGGCCCTGGAAGTGCACGTCACCAGCGAGTGGGAGCTGTTCGTCTACCGCCTGGGCGCCGAAAAATGGTGCATCGGCGCCGCCCTGCGGGAGCTGAAAATGCCCGAAGGCACGCGGATCGCCGCGCTGTTTCGTGGCCAGCAACTGCTCCATCCGTCGGGTAGTACGGTGCTCGAAGTCGATGATTTGCTGTGCGTAATCGGCCATGAACACAACTTGCCGGCCCTCGGCAAACTGTTCAGCCAGGCACCACAACGGGGCCTCGACCTGCGCTTCTTCGGTGACTTCGTCCTGGAAGGCGACGCCCAGCTGGGCGCGGTTTCGGCTCTGTACGGGCTCAAGCTCGAGGGCATCGACCCGGACATGCCACTGAGTCGTTTCATCACCCAGAAAGTCGGCGGGGCACCCGTGGTCGGCGACCAGGTGGAATGGAACAACACCATTTGGACCGTCGCGGTCATGGACGGGAACAAGATCGGCAAAGTCGGCGTCAGATTCCCCGAAGGAAGTCGCCCGGGCCCCGGACTCTTCCTCTAAACTGCGGGGCGACGGCGCGCCAGTCGATGTCGGGACGCCCCCTATTTTTCACCTTGCTCGACCGGTCTCTATGACAACCCTGCGCACTTTTCTCGCCACTGCCCTGCTGGGCCTGACTCTCTGCGTCGGCACCGTACACGCGGCCGACCCGCCCAGCATCGATTCCGTCCAGCAAACCCTGGACAAGCTGCCGGACCGCAAGCTGCCCGACGCCGACATGAAGGCGCTGCAAAGCATCCTGCAGCAAACGCTCACCTTCCTCGGCAACCAGCAGGACTACCAGCAGCGCCTGGTGGACCTCAAGCGCCAGCTCGAAGACGCGCCGCGCCAGACCGTCGACAACCAGCGCGAACTGACCCGCCTCAAGGCCACCAAGGTCATTCCGGTCGCCCAGCGCTACGCCACCTTGCCGGTGCCGCAACTTGAACAACTGCTGGTGCAGCGCACCACCCAGCAAGGCGACCTGCAAAAGGAACTGGCCGACGCCAACAGCCTGACCATCGCGGCCCAAACCCGTCCCGAGCGCGCCCAGACCGAAATCAGCAGCAGCCAGACACGTATCCAGCAGATCAACGCGACTCTCAAGGCAGGCAAGGACAACGGCAAGACCCTCAGCGGCGACCAGCGCAACCAGCTGAATGCCGAGTTGGCCGCCCTCAACGCCCTGATTCCCCTGCGCCGCCAGGAACTGGCCGGCAACAGCCAACTGCAAGACCTGGGCAACAGCCAGCACGACCTGGTGCTGGAAAAGACCGCGCGCCTGGAGCAGGAAATCCAGGACCTGCAAACCCTGATCAACCAGAAACGCCTGGCCCAGTCCCAGGAAACCGTGACCCAGCAGTCCATCGAAGCCCAGAAGGCCGGTGGCAGCAGCCTGCTCGCCACGGAAAGCGCGGCCAACCTGAAACTGTCCGACTACCTGCTCAAAAGCACTGACCGGCTCAACGAGCTGACCCAGAAAAACCTGCAAACCAAGCAGCAACTGGACAGCGTGACCCAAAGCGACTCGGCGCTGGACGAGCAGATCAACGTGCTCAAGGGCAGCCTGTTGCTGTCCAAGATCCTCTACAAACAAAAGCAGGCCTTGCCGCGCCTGACCGTGGACCGCGACCTGGCGGATGACATCGCCAACATTCGCCTGTACCAGTTCGAGGTCAACCAGCAGCGCGAACTGATCAGCACCCCGAGCACCTACGTCGACAGCTTGCTGGCCAACCAGCCGGCCGACCAGGTAACGCCACAACTGCGGCGCACCCTGCTGGAACTGGCGATCACCCGCAGCGACCTGCTGGAACGCTTGAGCCGGGAACTGAGCGCACTGCTCAACGAATCCATCACCCTGCAACTGAACCAGAAACAACTGCTGAGCACCGCCACCACCTTGCGGGCGACCCTCGACGAACAGATGTTCTGGATTCCCAGCAACAAGCCGCTGGATACCGAATGGCTGGAAACCGTACCGGCGCACTTGAGCAAACAGGTCAATACCCTGCCGTGGGCCTCCAGCGTCAGCGAGCTGTATGACGGCCTGACCCAGCGCCCGCTGCTGTTCCTGCCCCTGCTGTTGTTGATCGGCGCGCTGCTGTGGCGTCGCAGCTACCTGTATGCCCGGCTGAAAAAAATCCATATGGACATCGGCCACTTCAAACGCGACAGCCAGTGGCACACGCCGGTGGCGATCCTGGTGAATATCGCGCTGGCGATGCCGGTGGCCCTGGGCCTGGCACTCTGCGGCTATGCGCTGCAGATCGACGCCCGCGGGCAAAACGCCAACCTCGGCGCCGCCCTGCTGCAGATCGCCCAGGCGTGGCTGGTGTTCTACACCGCGTATCGGATCCTCGCGCCCGGCGGCGTCGCCGAGTTGCACTTCCGCTGGGAAAAACCCCAGGTCGAATTCCTCCAGGGCTGGGTACGCAAGCTCGGGCTCGTGGTACTGGCGTTGGTGGCCGTGGTGGCCATCGCCGAGCATCAGCCGGCAGCGCTGGCCGACGATGTGCTGGGCATCGGCGTGGTACTGACCTGCTACGCACTGATGGCGTGGCTGCTCGGGCGCCTGCTGCTCAACAGCCCGACTCATGAAAAAGCCTCGCTGTTTCGCAAGGCCGTGGGCCTGGTGTTTACGGCACTGCCGGTGGCGCTGTTTATCGCCGTATGCTTTGGCTACTACTACACCGCCCTCAAGCTCAGCGACCGGCTGATCAACACCTTGTACCTGCTGATGTTCTGGCTGGTGATCGAAGCCACCTTCGTACGTGGCCTGGGCGTAGCGGCACGGCGCCTGGCCTATGCGCGGGCCCTGGCCAAACGCCAGGCCGCCAAGGAAGCCGGTGATGGTGAAGCAGTGATCGAAGAGCCGACCCTGGACATCGAACAGGTCAACGAACAGTCGATGCGACTGATTCGCCTGGCGCTGCTGGGCGGCTTTATCGCTGCGTTGTACTGGGTGTGGTCCGACTTGATCTCGGTGTTTTCCTACCTGGACAACGTCACCCTCTACGAATACACCAGCGGCACCGGCGCCAATATCAGCATGGTGCCCATCAGCATCGGCGACTTGCTCGGCGCCCTGATCATCATCGGCATCACCTTCGCCCTGGCGCGCAACCTGCCCGGCCTCCTGGAAGTGTTGGTGCTGTCCAAGCTCGACCTGGCCCAGGGCAGCGCCTACGCCACCACCACCTTGCTGTCCTATGTGATTGCCGGCGTCGGGTTTGTCTCCACCCTGTCGACCCTCGGCGTGAGCTGGGACAAGTTGCAATGGCTGGTGGCCGCGCTGTCGGTGGGGTTGGGTTTCGGGATGCAGGAAATCTTCGCCAACTTCATCTCCGGCATCATGATCCTGTTCGAGCGGCCGGTACGGATCGGCGACACCATCACCATCGGCAACCTGTCGGGCACGGTGAGCAAGATCCGCATCCGTGCCACCACCATCACCGACTTCGACCGCAAGGACATCATTGTCCCGAACAAGACGTTCATCACCGGGCAACTGATCAACTGGTCGCTGACCGACACCATCACCCGGGTCACCCTGAAACTGGGCGTGGACTACGGCTCGGACCTGGACCTGGTGAAGGAATTGCTGCTCAAGGCCGCCGCCGAAAACCCACGCGTGCTGAAGGACCCGGCGCCCCACGTGTACTTCCTCAACTTCGGTGAAAGCACCCTCGATCACGAACTGCGCATGCATGTACGGGACCTGGGCGACCGCAACCCGGTGATCGATGAGGTCAACCGCTTCATCAACCGCGAGTTCAAGAACCACCACATCAACATCTCGTTCCGGCAAATGGAGGTTTACCTGAAGAACCTGCATGGCCAGGAATACAAGCTGGTGCCGGTGGAAGAAGAAAACCGGACCATCCTGCCGCCCGCCCAGGACCAGGACCTGCCCGAGCCGCCGCCCGCCAAACTCGACTAAACGCGCTCTCCCCAGCAGAATGGTCGGACATTCTGCTCAGGAGATGGCCGTTGAAAGCCCTCGACGAACTGACCTTCGACAACCGCTTCGCCCGCCTGGGCGACTGCTTCTCAACCCATGTGCTGCCCGAGCCCATCGACGAACCGCGTTTAGTGGTGGCGAGCGAGGCAGCCATGGCGCTGCTGGATCTCGACCCCGCCGTGGCCGAAACACCGGTATTTGCCGAGCTGTTCGGCGGGCACAAGCTGTGGGCCGAGGCCGAGCCGCGGGCGATGATCTATTCCGGGCATCAGTTTGGCTCGTACAACCCGCAACTGGGGGATGGCCGCGGATTGTTGCTGGGCGAGGTGTACAACCAGGCCGGCGAGCATTGGGACCTGCACCTCAAGGGTGCCGGGCAAACCCCGTACTCGCGCATGGGCGATGGTCGTGCGGTGTTGCGCTCGTCGATCCGGGAGTTTCTGGCGTCGGAAGCACTGCATGCGCTGGGCATTCCCAGCAGTCGTGCGCTGTGTGTGATCGGTTCCACCACGCCGGTGTGGCGCGAGAAACAGGAGCGCGCCGCCATGGTGCTGCGCCTGGCCCACAGCCACGTGCGCTTTGGGCATTTCGAATATTTCTACTACGCCAAGAAGCCTGAATTGCAGAAGCAATTGGCGGAGCACGTGCTGTCCCTGCACTTCCCGGAATGCATGGAACAGCCCGAGCCGTACCTGGCGATGTTCCGCGAAATCGTCGAGCGTAATGCCGAGTTGATCGCCAAGTGGCAGGCCTATGGGTTCTGCCATGGAGTGATGAACACCGACAACATGTCGATCCTCGGCATCACCTTCGACTTCGGGCCGTTTGCATTTTTGGACGATTTCGACGCGCAGTTCGTCTGCAACCACTCCGACCATGAAGGGCGTTATTCCTTCAGCAACCAGGTGCCGATCGGGCAGTGGAACCTGAGCGCACTGGCCCAGGCGTTGACGCCGTTTATCAGCGTCGAGGCGCTGCGTGAAACGCTGGGGCTGTATCTGCCGTTGTTCCAGGCCCATTACCTGGACCTGATGCGCCGCCGACTGGGCCTCACCACCGCCGAAGATGACGATCAAAAACTGGTGGAGCGCCTGCTGCAACTGATGCAGAACAGCGGCGTCGACTACACCCTGTTCTTCCGCCGGCTGGGGGATGAATCCGCCGCGTTGGCCGTGGCGCGGTTGCGCGACGACTTTGTCGACCTCAAGGGGTTTGATGAGTGGGCGGATCTGTACAAGGCGCGTGCGGAGCGCGACGCCAGCGGCACAGAAGAACAGCGACGTGAGCGGATGCATGGGGTGAATCCGCTTTATATCCTGCGCAATTACCTGGCGCAGAACGCCATCCAGGCGGCAGAGCTTGGGGATTACAGCGAAGTGCGCCGGCTGCATGAAGTGCTGACCAAACCGTTTGAAGAGCAGCCGGGGATGGAACGATACGCCCAGCGGCCGCCGGATTGGGGGAAGCATTTGGAGATTAGTTGTTCTTCATAGCGCGACCTAGATAAAGGTTTCCACTGAAACCCCAAAGCGCTCCGCCAGCCAACGAATCTGCCGCAGGTTGAGTTGGCGTTTGCCACTAAGTACTTCAGAGACAACCGACTGCGCACCAACGCCCGGGAGATCACTTTGGGTCAAGCCATGCTCTCGCATCATTGAACGTAGCACTTCAACGCCACTGGCAACGGGCATCGACCGGTGCTCGAGATCGTAGGCCTCGATCCAGTCACTGAGGATATCCACCAGGCTCATGAGCGGGCTGGATTCATCTTCGCCTATCAGGTCCAGCAATTCGTCGAGGGCGCTGACCAAGGTATCGTAGTCCGCCTCGTTTCTTGGCTTGCGCAGCAATGGCGAAACAAATTGCCAGTGTTCGGCAGCCTGCCTGATGAGTGCGCTCATCTGATTTTCTCCTTCCATTTACCTTGCTCATATTCACGGTGATCGAACAGGTACTTGATATAAATTCGTTGTACTTGGTAATGCACGAAGGCAATCAACCTCAGCTTATTGCCCCCGATGTCAAACACATGGAACTGCCCGACTTTGTCTGTTGCAGGGAACATTCCTTTCATCGACGCAAAGTCGGCGGGACTGTTGCGTTTCATTCTGCGATACCACTCATCCAGTGCCGTGGCTGAATGCGGCCATCTTTCTTTCGCTTCCCATATCCTTTTTTCGCTGATCACTCGCATGCAACATCCTTATCGCATCTTGCTATGAAGGTTAGTCTTTCCGAAAAAATATCGCAATCTGCGATATTCCTTGGCGGACCAGTGGCGCAATTCCAAGCACCCTTCAACAGCCTAGATACGCCGCGATAGAAGTCACCACCAAAAATGTGAACGCGTACGTCACTAGCGTCGAACCTTGATAAACACCCTTCCCGGCTCCAAATAGAACCCATTGGCCACTTTCACGGAGCCCAGCATGTCCGACTCTCTAGTAATTCCCTGCCCCCACTGCAACGGTCTCAACCGCATCCCCAATGAACGCCTGGGCGATGCGCCGAAGTGCGGGCGCTGCAAGCAACCGGTGCTGCTGAGCAAATCCTTTGAGCTGAAACAGGGCGATTACGCCAGCCAGATCAAGGGCGACCTGCCGTTGCTGGTGGATGTGTGGGCCGAATGGTGCGGGCCGTGCAAGTCGTTTGCGCCGGTGTTTGAGCAGGCCGCCGGGCAGTTGGCCGGGAAGTGTCGATTGGCCAAGCTCGATAGCGAGGCCAATCAGCAGTTATCCGCTCAGTTGGGGATTCGCTCGATTCCCAGCCTGATCCTGTTCAAGAATGGCCAGGAAGTGGCGCGTCAGAGCGGTGCGTTTCCGTTACCGCAGTTGATGAGCTGGCTGCGCAGTCAGGGCGTTTGAGGTAGCGGGACGCCCCGCCCCATCACCTGCCCCATCAGCAATACGCCCAATTCGCTCAATTGATGAATGGCCAACGCGACATCGCGCTGCTTGCCGGTGAGGTCGTCGGAAAGGTCGAGCAAGAGGGTGGTGACTGAGGAGAAGGTTTCGTAGGTATTGAGGATCAGGGTTTCGATGGCTTGGCCGGGGCTGACTGTAAAAAGGTACGACGGGGGATTTGGAGTAGCTTTAAACATGGTCGACATTCCTGATTGGAGCCGCCATCTGATCGCTACTAAACGAATTAGGGTGGCAGCTGTACGCAGGTTAGTAGACCGGGAAATGTCGAAGCCGGCGCGCCCGAAGACGCCCTACGCACAGCTACCATCAAGCACAGACTCAGCGCCTGAAAGATGAAGCTTATGCACTTAACGACAAACACTCGGGCTACTAAACCCGATCACTGAGAATTCAGCGACCGAGCAACCTTAGAGACGCCCATCCAGACGCACAAGCCGGCGGATTCTGGCGTAACTGTAGGCAACGGCGCAAGACGACGATTTCCCTGTAGGAACAAAGACCAAGTTTGGGAGCGGGCTTGCTCGCGAATGCGGTGAGTCAGTCAATAGAGAAT
>NZ_JBSVWQ010000233.1:0-8723 GCF_054071215.1 Pseudomonas sp. SDO5522_S412
AGCCACCCCATATGTCACTGACGCACCGCATTCGCGAGCAAGCCCGCTCCCACAATTTGACCGCGTCAGCCTTTAAAGCCCCTTGAGGTCCCGCTCTTCAATCGGTCGGCTCTGGCGCAGGCGCTTGCCGCCCAACACCACCCAGTCGATCAGGCGGAACAGGCACTCGATGCCGAACGACAACAACATCGCCCCGCCCAGGCCCCAGCCCATGGCTTCCGGGGTCAGCAACAGCATGTAGCTGTAGCCGTTCCAGGTTTCCTGGCGAATCGCCGGGTCGGCGGCCACCGCCACTTGCAGCGCGCGGATGTACCACGGGCCCTGCATCGCCTGGAACTGCTTATCCAGCGCTGCCTGGCGGTCGAGCAAGGTGCCCAGGCTGTTGGCATCGCTGCGAAACACCGGGTCGTCACTGGCACGGTAATGGGCCACCAGCGCCTGCAAGTCACCGTTGAAGAACTGTTGCGCCGTGGCATCGAAGCCGCGCAAGCCGGTCTGGGCTTCGATCAAGTGGGCTTCGACGCGCTTGGCGTAGTCGCTGATAAACCCCGGCACCTGCACACCGACCAACAGACCCACGGCAAACAACACCAGTCGCAAATAGCTGAGCAACATATTCGACGTCCTTATTCCGTTTTACCTTGGCTGACACATTCGCCGCGTCGCCACAGGCTCCACTGGCCCGGTTCGTAGCGGGTCCAGGTCTCGTTTTCGGTCAGGGGTTCGGTGGCAATTACCGTCACCACGTCATTGGGGGTGGTTTCGGCCTGAAAATCGACGATCACGTCGACATCTTTCAACCGTGCAGGGCCAAATGGCGCACGCCGGGTGATCTGTGCCAGTTTGGTCGAGCAATAGCAGAACAGCCAGTCACCGTCGCTGAGCAGGCAGTTGAACACGCCCTTGCTGCGGTATTCGCTGCAGGCGGCGATCAGGTCCGGCAGCACCTGTTCGATGTCCACCGGTTCCGGGAACGCTTCACGGACTCGGTTGAGCAAATCGCAGAACGCCGCTTCGCTGTCGGTATCGCCCACCGGGCGGTAGAACGTGGCGCGGGGGTTGAAGTCCGCCAGTTGACCGTTATGGGCAAAGCACCAGTTGCGGCCCCACAGTTCACGGACGAACGGATGGGTATTGGACAGGCACACCTTGCCCACATTGGCCTGGCGGATATGGCCAATCACCACTTCACTCTTGATGGGATAACGCTGCACCAGCAGCGCGACTTCCGATTCGCTGCTGGCCGCCGGGTCCTGGAACAACCGCAGGCCACGGCCCTCGTAGAAGGCGATGCCCCAACCGTCGCGGTGGGGCCCGGTACGTCCGCCGCGCTGCATCAGCCCGGTGAAGCTGAAGACGATATCGGTCGGTACGTTGGCACTCATGCCCAATAATTCACACATGCCAGGCTTCTCGATACAGGGCGTACAACGTTAAAGGCGCGGTTCGACCCGCATACCGCTGACAGGTGCCGGGCGACCGTAACGCTCATCGGCGAAGGGTTCGTCGTCATCCTCCGGCTCGGCGGCAGCGGCTGCCGCAGCGGCGGCCTTCTGCTCACGACGAACCCTGGCGGCACGCTCGATGGGCCAGCGGATCAGCACGAACACCAGGTACACGCCGAACGCGATCATGCAATACATGAACAGATCGGAAATCGCCCGCCAGGCGTTGTTGCCGACCTTGAGCACCAGGTCCAGGGCGGTGATGGCCACGGCCGGGGCGAACTGGGTCTTCACCGGGTCGACGATGGTCGGGCTGAACAGCAGCACCGCCACCAGCAACCGCAGCGGCTCGCGCAGCCAGCGCCACATCCAGCGGGTCATGGCAAACCACACCAACAGGCAACCCAGGGCTGCGAAGGCGTAGAGGCCCCAAGCGATCAGATAGTCGTTCTCGGTCATGGTGTCCATGGCAAGGTAGGCAAACAGGCCGCTATGATAACGGCTTTTCAGTGCCGAGGCTGCAATGCCGTCGGCCAACCGCCAGACAGAGAGTGATCCATGCCCCCATCGACCCACATCACTGCCGCCCCGATCGCCCGCAAGGCCCCAGGCACCGACCCGTATGCCTGGCTGCAAGCGCGTGACAGCGCCGAGGTGCTCGATTACCTCAAGGCGGAAAATGCCTGGCAAGAAGCACAATTGTCCGACCAGCAGGCGCTGCGCGAGACCCTGTTCGAGGAGATCAAGGGCCGCATTCTCGAAACCGACCTGTCCCTGCCCTCGCCCTGGGGCCCGTACCTGTATTACACCCGCACCACCGCCGGCGACGAATACGCCCGCCACTACCGCTGCCCGCGCCCGGCGGACGACAGCCAACAGGTCGACGAAAGCGCGGAAGAGCTGCTGCTGGACCCGAACGTACTGGCCAATGGCGGCTTTTTCTCCCTCGGCGCCTTCAGCATCAGCCCGGACCACCAGCGCCTGGCCTACAGCCTGGATACCAGCGGCGAAGAGATCTACACCCTCTACGTGAAGGAATTGGCCACCGGCAAGGTCAGCGAACTGGAGTTTGAAGACTGCGATGGCAGCATGACCTGGGCCAACGACAGCCTGACCCTGTTCTTCACCGAACTGGACGACACCCATCGCCCGCACAAGCTGTATCGCTATCGCCTGGACGGCACTGCCGCCGAAGAAGTGTTCCACGAGCCTGACGGACGTTTCTTCCTGCACTGCTACCGCTCCAGCTCCGAGCGTCAGTTGCTGCTGGCCCTGGGCAGCAAGACCACCAGCGAGATCTGGGCCCTGGACGCCGAAAAGCCGCAGCAGGCGTTTACCTGCATGGCGCCACGGGTCGAAGGCCATGAATATGACGTCGACCACGGCAAGCTGGACGACCAGTGGACCTGGTTTATCCGCAGCAACCGTGACGGCATCAACTTTGCGCTGTTCCAGGCGGCCGACACCGGCAGTGTGCCGACCCAGGACGACTGGCTGAACCTGATCCCCCACGACGACGCGGTAATGCTCGATGGCGTAAGCCTCAATGCCCGGGCCATGACCCTGAGCCTGCGGATCGGCGGCCTGCCGATCATCGAAGTGCACCCACAGGGGCAAGCCGCTTATCGCGTGGAGTTACCGGACGCGGCCTACAGCCTCTATGTGCAAAACAGCCTGGAATTTGCCAGCGACAAGATCCGTCTGCGCTATGAGGCGCTGAACCGCCCGGCCCAGGTTCGTCAGCTGGAACTGGCCGGCGGCGCACAACAAGTGCTCAAGGAAACCCCGGTGCTGGGCGTGTTCAACGCCGACGACTACGTCAGCCAACGCCTGTGGGCAACGTCGGCCGATGGCACTCAGGTGCCGATCAGTCTTGTCGTCCGACGCGACCAGTTGGGTAAGCCGACGCCCCTGTATCTGTACGGGTACGGCGCCTACGGCCACAGCCTCGACCCGTGGTTCTCCCACGCCCGCCTGAGCCTGCTGGACCGTGGCGTGGCCTTCGCCATTGCCCATGTACGCGGCGGCGGCGAACTGGGTGAGGCCTGGTATCGCGGCGGCAAGCAGGAGCACAAGCAAAACACCTTCAGCGACTTTATCGCCTGCGCCGAACACTTGATCGCCCAGGGCCTGACCACCTCCAAGCAACTGGCCATCAGCGGCGGCAGTGCCGGCGGCCTGTTGATCGGCGCGGTGCTCAATCAACGCCCGGAGCTGTTCCAGGCGGCGATTGCCGAAGTGCCGTTCGTCGATGTGCTCAACACCATGCTCGACCCCGAGTTGCCGCTGACCATCACCGAGTACGACGAATGGGGCAACCCGCAGGAGCCCGAGGTGTATGAGCGGATCAAGGCGTACGCACCGTACGAAAACGTCAGCGCCCAGGCCTATCCGGCCACGCTGGTGATCGCCGGCTACAACGACAGCCGCGTGCAGTATTGGGAAGCGGCGAAGTGGGTGGCCAAGCTGCGCGACACCAGGACCGACGACAACCTGTTGCTGCTCAAGACCGAGCTGGGCGCCGGCCACGGCGGCATGAGTGGTCGTTACCAGGGATTACGTGACGTAGCACTCGAATATGCATTTGTTTTCAAGGCGCTGGGGCTGATTTAAGGAACTCCGCCTGGCGGGCCGGTCTGAACACTTGACCGCCGGGCGCGCCCTGCACGATTTATGGACAAAGACTGTAAGCCTCATGCCAGAACCGACCTTACTCAATAACGAAATCCGCGACATGCTGATGGATTGCGGCCTGTTCGACCCGTTGCTGCCGGAAGACTTCCACGTAGCGGCGGGCTATTTCAACATCAGCAGCATCGCCCGCGATGAGGTGATTTTCCTCGAGGGCGACGCGGGCACCTTCATGTGCATCATTCACTCAGGCCAGGTGGCGGTGCAGAAGACCAACCATGCAGGCCAGCGCCTGACTATCGCCACCTTGCGCAGCGGGCGGACCTTTGGCGAGATGGCTGTGCTGGACGGCGAGCGCCGCTCCGCCAGCTGTGTGGCGGCCAGCGATTGCGTGCTGTTGAACCTGGGCAAGGATTCCCTGGAAAAGATGCTCAACGATGCACCGAAAATCGCGGCCAAGATCATTCGTGCGATTGCTATCGCCCTGTCCAGGCGCCTGCGCATGGCGGACGGGCAATTGCTGTCCCAGCAGTTTTAGCCGCCCGGGGTCTTGGGCTTGATGTCGTTTTGCTGCAAGCCGGGGATCGTCTGGTCCTTCGGCGGCGCGGGCAGCACGATCGGCGCCAACAATGGCTCACCGCTGCCGGCCGCCTTTGGCGTTGCCGGTGGCGTGACTTGCGGGTAAGGCGTGGGCGTTGCAGTACCCGGTGAACCCGCCGTGGGCGCGGGGGTAATCGGCACGGTTTGCGACTCCTGAGCCTGGGCCACACCGCCAAGGGCGAGCGCGCTCCACACAATGACCGTTAGAATGCTGCACTTCATCGATGGCTCCATGGCCTGACCGTAAAGTCGTAAGGCTACTCCCAACCGCGCAAGAATGCCCTTCCCAATGAGATTTCCATGAAACGTTTCGTTCTGCTGGACACCACTCCGATCCCCGACAACGGCGGTGCCTTGTGCCTGTTCGAATACGGTGAGGATTTTGTCATCAAGATTCAGGGCGGTGACGGTGGCCAGTTGATGAACACGCGCATGCACGGTTCCGAGGATGCGCTGGCGGAGATTCCGTGCCGCAAAGTCGCCGGTCGGCCCGGCTCCAGGGTGTTGATTGGCGGCCTGGGCATGGGTTTTACCCTGGCGGCAGCGCTCAAGCATTTGGGCAAGACTGCCGAAGTGGTGGTTGCCGAGCTGGTGCCCGGCGTGGTCGAGTGGAATCGCGGGCCCCTGGGGGAAAAGTCCGGCCGCCCGCTGCTGGACCCGCGCACCGTGATCCGTATGGAAGACGTGGCCAAGGTGCTGCAGGCCGAGCCCCAGGGGTTTGACGCGATCATGCTGGACGTCGACAACGGCCCCGAAGGCCTGACGCAAAAAGCCAACAGCTGGCTGTATTCCGCCGGTGGCCTAAGCGCCTGCGCCAAGGCGCTACGGCCCAAGGGCGTGCTGGCGGTATGGTCGGCCAGCGCCGACAAGCAGTTCAGCGACAAACTGCGCAAGGCCGGCTTCAAGGCCGAGGAAGTGCAAGTGTTTGCCCATGGCAACAAGGGCACGCGGCATACCATCTGGATTGCCGAGAAACTCAAGGGCTGAAACAGCCGCCTGAATTCACTGCGCGGGTCGTAGGTCAGATCGACCGGCGCAGTCGATTCAAATGCCTCAAGCCTTCCAGCACCAACACCACCACGGCCAGCCAGATCGGCAGGTAGGTCATCCATTGGCCCGGTTTGAGAGCGTCTCCCAGCATCAGCGACACGGCCACCAGCAGCACCGGCTCTGCGTAACTGAGCAAACCGAACAGGCTGAACGGCAACAGCCGGCTGGCCAGGATGTAGGAATAACCCGCCGCCGCGCTGACCAACCCCATGAGTGGCACCAGCCAATAGAGCGCCGGGCGCTGCGCCAGGGTCTCGTTGATGGGCTCACTACCGAGGACGAACCACAGCGCGACCGGAATCATCAGCATCATGTCCAGCCACAGCCCGCCGAGGTTGTCGGTGCCACAACGCCTGCGCACTACGAAATACAGCGGATAACCGACGCACACCACCAGGGTGGTCCAGGAGAACCCGCCCGTGCGATACAGCTCGTTGGCCACGCCCACCGCCGCCAGCGCAGCGGCAATTTTTTGCAGATGGGAAAGGCGTTCGCCGTAAACGATGCGCCCGGTGATGACCATGGTCAGCGGTAACAGGAAATAGCCCAGCGACACATCCAGGCCGTGGCCATTGAGGGGCGCCCACATGAAGATCCACAACTGCACACCCACCAGGGCACTGGTGAGCACGACACAAGGCAGCAATGCGGGTTTCTCCCGCAGACGCTTGTAGATCAACGGCACCCACTTCCAGTCTCCGGACAGGCACAGCAGCAACGTCATGAAGGGCAAGGAGATGAGCATTCGCCAGCCAAATATCTGCTGGCCATTCAAGGGTTCAAGAAGGGAGGTAAAGAAATACAGCACACCAAACAGGAAGGAAGCGGAAACCGCCAGAACAACGCCTTTAGACACAACAGCCTCTACAAAAAATTGCATGCATTCAATTGAAGCAGGCCGTTGCATTCACGCAGTGTGAATGTCAGTGAGATGAACATCAGAAGTTTATTAACGGGCACCATAAACTTACAACTTGCACAGGACACCTATCCCGAATATTCAAGTTATAACAACAGGGTAACGCGTTGATTTTTTATTATTTGCACGACGATCATCAGACACTTCAACCACCCGACTTCGGTTATTGGAAGCAGTACGCTCTGGATGAGCGCTTCTGATTTGAAACGCCACAACGTCAACCACGGGGGTTGATATCGTGAAAGGAAAGCCCGGCTTGCGGGAAACTGACAGTCGCCAGGAAAGACCTGACGTATTGACTACCTGACGCCACCACAGAACACACTAACGGCAGTAGGCCAAGAGGCGCCACATTAAACAAACTGGCAAAGTTAGTCCAACACTTTATCACCCTGAAGCCAATTAAATGCCCCACGGCATTTAAATCGATATTTGCCGGATCTTTACTGTATATTAAGCCGTTATACGCCCGACAGAAACAGCACAAGGCCGCCCCTGCCGGTTCGTCACTTAGTTACTTCTACTGTCGATAACGTAGGGCACTTTCTTCTTGAACGTATCGTTCAGTTCTTTGCGGTCAAGTGACGTGAAGCCGCCCAACTGCCGGGCGCTGAAGCCGCTGTCCCCTACCGGTGCCTCGGGCGCCAGGCTGACCATGCGCTTGGCTACCGCCTCGATTGCCTTTTCATACCCGCCTTGCTTGTTCAGGTTGAACGCGCCGAGGTCAATCTGCGTGCGCAACCATCCTCCCCAGTAAAACTCCAGGAATTCCGGCACCACCTCACCAGAGGTCGGCTTGCCGTAGGACGCCTTGCGGGAGAAGTAAACCAGGCTGCGGAACATATCGTCGCCGAGGTCCTTGAAGCCCAGGTGTGCCGGAATTTGCTCAGGCGTGATGGTCTTGCCCTGGCCGTCCTTGAGCCAGACCTTGCGGCCCTGCTCCATGCGTTTCCAGAAAGTCGCCAGGTCGGGACTGTCGCTGAAGTTATCGGTGACCCGCACCCACATCTTCAGTTTGGCGCCGGCACCTGGCTGCTCCCACAAGGTACTGAACGAGTGGTGGCCGTCGGTGAGGTACAACTGGCCAGCGGGACCGACCACCACGGTTTTCATATCCGCCGGGTGAGCGCCTACCGGGTCTTTGCAGGTGAAGCTGCCCGGCTTATGCAGATCGGCATCTTCAGGCACCTTGTCGACACCGCCCTGGCCGTTGGTTTCACAATATTCGTCGAACACTTTTTTGGGCGACTCGGCAAATACCCCCAGCTTGTAATGGATCTGATCAAAACCGATGACGGCCTGGGTCGGGTGGAGCTGCTCCAGCGCCACATCGATCACCTGGCCTGGCTGGGGCGTGGAAAACGCCTGGACCTGAACACTGACGGCGCACAACAGCAGCGCCCACAACCATGAATGCATCCGCATGAGTACCGCTCCTTATGAATTCAGTTCGTCGATACTACAAACAATCCCCCTCACCGGCATGACCGCGCCTGAAAAAGCCGGAGGTTTATTAGCCAGCAAGCAGCTAGAATCAACGCTATCCGTGATCCACTAAAAGACAGGAGCCATGATGAGCTCGACCAACCCGCCCTCCCACACCGCCAAGCTGGACCGCATCCTCGCCGATGCCCAGCGCGATCGGGAAATGGGCTACCGCGACAAAGCCCTGAAGATGTACCCCCACGTGTGTGGCCGCTGCGCCCGTGAATTCGCCGGCAAGCGCCTGAGCGAACTGACCGTGCACCACCGCAACCACAACCATGACGACAACCCCCAGGACGGCTCCAACTGGGAGTTGCTGTGCCTGTATTGCCACGACAACGAACACTCGCGTTATACCGACCAGCAGTATTTCGGCGAAGGCTCCACCAGCAGCCCGACGATCGCCAAGGCGACGCACAACCCGTTTGCGGCGTTGGCCGGGTTGATGAAGAAAGACGACTGAAGCGATGTAATGAACGACCTGCTGTGGGAGATGGCTCGCTGTGGAAGGAGGCTCGCAGTGGGAGAAGGCTTGTTGTGGCGAGGGAGCTTGCTCCCGCTGGGCTGCGTAGCGGCCCCACGTTTTTTGGGAG
>NZ_JBSVWQ010000234.1:0-8712 GCF_054071215.1 Pseudomonas sp. SDO5522_S412
CCCATGTATGACTGATACACCGCATTCGCGAGCAAGCCCGCTCCCACATTTAGTCCGCGTTCACTTCAATTAACTGTCCAGCGCTTTGTATTTTTCGCGCAGGTGGTTACGAATCCACACCGCCGACAAGTTGAGCGTGGCGATCACCAGCACCAGCAGCAAGGCGGTGGCGTACACCAGCGGCCGCGCGGCTTCGACGTTGGGGCTCTGGAAGCCGACGTCATAGATATGGAAGCCCAGGTGCATGATCTTCTGGTCCAGGTGCAGGTACGGGTAGTTGCCGTCCACCGGCAGCGACGGCGCCAGTTTCACCACACCCACCAGCATCAGCGGCGCCACTTCACCGGCGGCGCGGGCCACGGCGAGGATCATGCCGGTCATCATCGCCGGGCTGGCCATCGGCAGCACGATCTTCCACAGCGTTTCCGCCTTGGTCGCGCCCAGTGCCAAAGAACCTTCACGTACGGTGCGAGGAATCCGCGCCAGGCCTTCTTCAGTGGCCACGATCACCACCGGTACCGCCAGCAGCGCCAGGGTCAGGGATGCCCAGAGCAGGCCAGGCGTACCGAAGGTCGGTGCCGGCAAGGCCTCGGCGAAGAACAGCCGGTCAACCGAGCCGCCCAGTACGTACACAAAGAAGCCAAGGCCGAACACGCCGTAAACGATGGCGGGTACACCGGCCAGGTTGTTCACCGCGATGCGGATGATCCGCGTCAGGGTGTTCTGCTTGGCGTATTCACGTAGGTACACCGCCGCCAGCACGCCGAACGGGGTCACGATCATCGCCATGATCAGGGTCATCATCACGGTGCCGAAGATCGCCGGGAAAATCCCGCCTTCGGTGTTGGCTTCCCGTGGATCGTCGCTGAGGAATTCCCAGACCTTGCTGAAGTAGAAGCCAACCTTGGTCATGTAGCCCATGGCGTTCGGCTGGTAAGCGTGCACCACCTTGCCAATGCCGATTTCGATTTCTTTGCCGTTGGCATCGCGGGCGGTCAGGCTGTCGCGGTTGAACTGGGTGTGCAGGTCGGCCAGGCGGGCTTCGATGTCCTTGTAGCGGTTGTTCAGTTCGGCGCGGCCGCTGTCCATGTCGGCCTGGGCGGTGGCGTCCAGCTTGCCTTCCAGCTCCAGTTTGCGACCGTGCAGGCGGATGCGTTCGAGGCCGGCGTTGATGGCGCCGATGTCGGACTTCTCGAGGGTCTTGAGCTGGGCCGCGAGCTTGTTGACGCGGTCCACGCGGGCTTGCAGTTCCGGCCAGGCCGCCTCGCCTTCGGCGATCACCTTGCCGTCCTGCTTGACGTTGACCAGGGTGCCGTAGAAGTTGCCCCACTCACGACGCTCGATGGCCATCAACTCGACCGGCTTGGTCTGGTTGGTCAGCCACTCGCCGACGATCCAGGTGAAGTCATTGCCGTTCAAGTCACGGTTGCCGACCTTGATCAGCTCGCGGGTCATGAACTCCGGGCCTTGGTCCGGCACCGGCAAGCCAGCGCTTTTCAGGCGCTCGCGGGGCACTTCTTCTTTCTGCACCACTTCGCCGACGACGATGTGATTTTCCTGGCCCGGCACGTTGTAGTTGGCCTGGATCAGGTCGGCCGGCCAGAAGTGGCCCAGGCCACGCACGGCAATCACGGCCAGCAAACCAATGGTCATGATGACCGCGATGGACACCGCGCCACCGCTGATCCAGACGCCCGGGGCGCCGCTCTTGAACCATCCATTCAGGGAGTTCTGTTTCACAGACTTCTACCTTTCTTAAAGCGACGAGTATTTCTTGCGCAGACGCTGACGAATCAGCTCGGCGAGGGTGTTCATGATGAAGGTGAACAGCAGCAGCACCAGCGCCGAGAGGAACAGCACGCGGTAGTGGCTGCCGCCGACTTCCGATTCGGGCATTTCCACCGCGACGTTGGCTGCCAGGGTTCGCAGGCCTTCAAACAGGTTCATCTCCATCACCGGCGTGTTGCCGGTGGCCATCAGCACGATCATGGTTTCACCGACCGCGCGGCCCATGCCGATCATCAGCGCCGAGAAGATGCCCGGGCTGGCGGTCAGGATCACGACGCGGGTCATGGTCTGCCATGGCGTGGCGCCCAGGGCCAGGGAGCCCAGGGTCAGGCCGCGCGGCACGCTGAACACGGCGTCTTCGGCGATGGAGTAGATGTTCGGGATCACCGCGAAACCCATGGCCAGGCCGACTACCAGGGCGTTGCGCTGGTCGTAGGTGATGCCCAGGTCGTGGGAGATCCACATGCGCATGTCGCCGCCGAAGAACCAGGTTTCCAGGTACGGGCTCATGTACAACGAGAGCCAGCCCACAAACAGGATGACCGGGATCAGGATCGCGCTTTCCCAGCCATCCGGGACCCGCAGGCGGATCGACTCAGGCAGGCGGCTGAAGACGAAGCCGGCCACCAGGATGCCAATCGGCAGCAGCATCAGCAGGCTGAAGATCCCCGGCAAATGCCCTTCGACATACGGCGCCAGGAACAGGCCGGCGAAGAAACCGAGGATCACCGTCGGCATCGCTTCCATCAACTCGATCACCGGCTTGACCTTGCGGCGCAGGCTCGGGGCCATGAAGTAAGCGGTGTAGATCGCAGCGGCAACGGCCAGTGGCGCGGCCAGCAGCATGGCGTAGAACGCGGCCTTCAGGGTACCGAAGGTCAGGGGCGCCAGGCTCATCTTGGGTTCGAAGTCGGTGTTGGCGGCGGTCGATTGCCAGACGTATTTAGGTTCGTCGTAGTTTTCGTACCAGACCTTGCTCCACAGCGCGCTCCAGGAAACTTCAGGGTGCGGGTTGTCCAGCAGCAGCGGTTGCAGCTTGCCGCCGGCCTCGACGATCACACGGTTGGCCCGTGGCGACATGCCGAAGATACCGTTGCCGTCGACCACCTGGTCCACCAGCAACGTACGGTGGGCAGTGCTGTGGAACACACCGAACTTGCCGGAAGCGTCGAGGGCGGTGAAGCCTTTGCGACGTTCTTCAGCAGTGATTTCAACGATAGGCGCGGTGCCCATCTGGAAGGTACGGATCTGCTTCAGGCGTTGTTCGCCGTCCGGGTCGCGGGCCATGAACCACTGCGCCAGGCCACCGCTGGAGTTACCGATGATCAGCGAGATGCCGCCCACCAGCTGGGTGCTGGCCGTGACTTGCGCCACGCCGTCTTCCAATAATTTGTAGCGACCGTTGAGGCTGTTGTCCCGCAGGCTGAAAACGTCGGCCTGGGCGCGACCGTTGATCACGTACAGCCACTGCTGGCGCGGATCAACGAAGATGGCTTTGACCGGCTCGGTCATTTGCGGCAGTTCGATGCGCTTCTGCTCGGTGGTGACTTCCTCGGTCATCATGTTTTCTTCACGGCTGATGGACAGCACGTTCAGATGGGCACCACTGGAACCGGCCACCACCAGCGTCGAGTCGGTCGCGTTCAAGGCGACATGCTCAAGGGAGCGGCCCTGTTCGTCGAGGACGATTGGTGTTTCGCCGTAAGGGTATTCGACGGCGGGCGAGATGGTCTTCTTGCCGTCCGGGTACGACACTTTATAGGTGTGACGGAACACCAGGGACTGGCCGTTGGACAGGCCGAGGATCACCAGCGGGCTGCCGGGCTGGTCTTCACCAATGGAGGCGACTGTCACGCCCGCCGGCAACGGCAGGTCAACGCGCTTGAGTTCGGCACCCGTGTCAACGTTGAAGAACAGCGCCTGGCCCTTGTCGGAAACCCGCATGGCGACCTGGTTCTGTTCTTCCATGGAGATCATCAGCGGCTTGCCGGCGTCCTGCAGCCAGGCAGGCGCCAGGGCCTCTTCCTTGGTCAGGTTGGCGCCGTGGAACAGCGGCGCGACCACGTAGGCGAGGAAGAAGAAGATCAAGGTGATAGCGCCCAGGACGGCAAGGCCGCCCACCAGCACGTACCAACGGGTCAGGCGATCCTTGAGCGCGCGAATGCGGCGCTTGCGTTGCAGCTCAGGCGTATTGAAATCAATGCGCTTGGGGGGAGAAGTCGTCGTCATGGTGGAATTGGCCAGATCATTCATGCGCACACCCTAGCGATCCTGTATGACAGAAAGATGACAATGCAGTGACGCAAGAAATCCGCCGCGTAGCAGGGCTGGCAGCGGATTAAAAAATGGGAGGCGAGGTCCAGGTCTTACAGACCCCGCCCGGGCCTTGAACCGTGGGTAAACCGCGGTTCAAGGCAGGTTTACCGGCGGCTTATTTGCCACCTTCTTTCAGGCCCAGGTCAGCCAGTGCCTTGGCGGCAACTTTGGCTGGCAGCGGGATGTAGCCGTCTTTCACTACCACTTCCTGGCCCTGTTTGGACAGAACCAGCTTCACGAACTCGGCTTCCAGCGGGGCCAGAGGCTTGTTCGGGGCTTTGTTGACGTAGACGTAGAGGAAGCGCGACAGCGGGTATTTGCCGTTCAGGGCGTTTTCTTCGCTGTCTTCGATGAAGTCAGTGCTGCCTTTCTTGGCCAGGGCCACGGTTTTCACGCTGGCGGTTTTGTAACCGATGCCCGAGTAACCGATGCCGTTCAGCGAGGAGCTGATGGACTGCACAACCGACGCCGAACCAGGTTGTTCGTTCACGTTAGGCTTGTAGTCGCCTTTGCACAGGGCTTCTTCCTTGAAGTAGCCGTAGGTGCCGGATACCGAGTTGCGACCGAACAGTTGCACTGGCTTGTTGGCCAGGTCGCCGGTCACGCCCAGGTCGCCCCAGGTCTTGACGTCAGCCTTGGCGCCGCACAGACGAGTCGAGGAGAAGATCGCGTCGACTTGTTCCATGGTCAGGTGCTGGATCGGGTTGTCCTTGTGCACGAACACGGCCAGGGCATCCACGGCAACCGGGATCGCGGTTGGCTTGTAGCCGTACTTCTGCTCGAAGGCAGCCAGTTCGGTGTCCTTCATCTTGCGGCTCATCGGGCCCAGGTTGGAGGTGCCTTCAGTCAGTGCAGGAGGTGCAGTGGCGGAGCCGGCGGCCTGAATCTGGATGTTGACGTTCGGGTATTCCTTTTTGTAACCCTCAGCCCACAGGGTCATCAGGTTTGCCAGGGTATCGGAACCAACGCTGGACAGGTTGCCCGACACACCAGTGGTCTTCACGTAAGCCGGAATCGCCGGGTCAACACCAGCGGCTACCGCGTTAGCGGTCGCAACGCCAGCAGCGACAAAAGTCATTGCCGCCATCAAACGTTTCAGTTTCATGCCTTGCTCCTAGCAGATAGGGATAGTTGGATCGGGGCCAAGTATCGGTAGGCCGTGTGAACACTCTATGTCTGGAATATGACAATTAGATGAAAGGCCAGCATTTATGAAAAAGCTGACAGGAAGGAGAAACGCCAATAAATCCGGGGCTTGCGAGGAGGTTGGAGCGATTTCGTAGAAACAATCTGTAATCGTTGTAAGGCAAAATCTGTGGCGAGGGAGCTTGCTCCCGTTGGGTCGCGTAGCGGCCCTCAAAATGGAACTGCTGCGCAGTTCAACGGGAGCAAGCTCCCTCGCCACAAGGTTATCCGTCAGTTTTCAAAAAACGTGTCAGCGCCCACGCTTCCACAGATACGCACCCACGGCCATCCCCATCACGCACAGGACAGCCACGTAGTAAGCAGGGCCCATCGGGCTTTCCTTCATCAGCAACGACACCGCCAAGGGTGTCAGGCCACCGAATACGGCGTAGGCGACGTTGTAGGAGAACGACAAACCGCTGAAACGCACCACCGGCGGGAACGCTTTCACCATGACATAGGGCACCACGCCAATGGTGCCTACAAACAGGCCGGTCAAGGCGTACAGCGGGAACAGCCAGTCCGGGTGAGCCATCAGGCTGTGATAGAGCGTCCAGGACGTTGCCAGCAACAAGGCACAACCGATGATCAGCACGCGCCCGGCACCAAAACGGTCGGCCAGGGCGCCGGAAGCAATACACCCCAGGCTCAGGGTGACGATGGCCAGGCTATTGGCCTGCAGCGCCACCGTTGGGCTGAAGTGGTAGATCGTTTGCAGCACGGTCGGCGTCATCAGGATAACCACGACCACACCGGCCGACAGCAGCCAGGTCAACAGCATCGACAGTACGATTGCGCCACGATGGTCACGCAACACCGCGCGCAACGGCAGCTCGGCCGCCAGGGTCTTGCGCTGCTGCATCTCGGCGAAGATCGGGGTTTCGTGCAGCCAGCGACGCAGGTACACCGACAACAGGCCGAACACACCACCCAGCAGGAACGGAATGCGCCAGGCGTAATCCGACACCTGTTCCGGGCTGTAGAGCGTGTTGATGGCGGTGGCCACCAGCGAACCCAACAGAATGCCGGCCGTCAGGCCGCTGGTCAGGGTGCCGCAGGCATAACCGATGTGACGGGGCGGCACGTGCTCGGACACGAACACCCACGCGCCCGGCACTTCACCGCCAATCGCCGCGCCCTGGATCACGCGCATCAGCAGCAACAGGATCGGCGCCCACAGGCCGATCTGCGCGTAGGTCGGCAGCAGGCCCATGATCAGGGTCGGCACGGCCATCATGAAGATGCTCAGGGTGAACATCTTCTTGCGCCCCAGCAGGTCGCCGAAGTGCGCCATGATGATCCCGCCCAGCGGCCGCGCCAGGTAGCCGGCGGCGAAGATGCCGAAGGTCTGCATCATGCGCAGCCATTCGGGCATGTCCGCCGGGAAGAACAGCTTCCCGACTACCGTCGCAAAAAATACGAAGATGATGAAGTCGTAGAACTCCAGCGCCCCGCCCAAGGCAGACAGCGACAGGGTTTTGTAGTCGTTGCGGGTCAGCGGGCGCGAAGGTTGCGCACTGCTTGCGGGCACGGAGGACATGGCAAGGCTTCTCTTATAGTAGTCAGGACGGCAAGCCCGGGACTTGCGGCAGGCTTGGCAAGATAGCAAATCGCTTGAAAAAGCACAGCGTTGAGCCGTTAACAGTTCAGATCCGCGAAATATTTCCGTAGCAGACGTGCAATTAATATGAGCAGGAGCACAGTTGCCGGAAAAAGCCGCGATACAGCGTCTATTTACCGACCAAATGAGCGTCGGGAGGTCGTCGTGGCGCCGACGGCTCGATATACTCGGCCCTTGCAAGCGCCAGACCCGCATCCTTGAGGGGCTGCTGTGCCAAAACGCCGTTGGTTATACACCAGCCGATTTGGCAGAGTTTCCCTTTAGTACGCCTTACGAGAAACGCATCGAGCGGTGTATGTTGGTGCTGAAACGTTTTTCCAGAAGACGGCTATCCACTTGAAATACCCATGAAGCGTCACGGGTCAGAGGCACCGGCATGATCGAACTCGAACAAGAAGATCCTATCCCGCAAGGCGATCTCGCCCTGCAAATCACCGCACTCCCGCGTGAGACCAACGGTTTCGGCGACATCTTCGGCGGCTGGCTGGTCGCGCAGATGGACCTGGCCGGCACCGCCATGGCGAGCAAGGTTGCCGGTGGCCGCGTAGCCACCGTGGCGATTGATCGCATGGCATTCCTGGTGCCCGTGGCCGTCGGCGCACAGTTGTCCTTCTACACCCAGGCCCTGGAAATCGGCCGCAGCTCGATCCAGATGATGGTCGAAGTGTGGAGCGACGACCCGCTGTCCAGCGAATGGCGCAAAGTCACCGAGGCGGTGTTTGTGTTCGTTGCCATCGATGGCAGCGGCCGCACCCGCTCGGTTCCGTCGCGGGCGCGTTAAACATCGCGACGTTTTGACGGTCCATTGCCCCATTGTCTGCCATTGAGAGCGCGCGCCTATGTCTACGCCCAACGTTGAAACCGTAAAACTGGATGAGCTGAACGCTTGGCGCATCCGCCACAACGGCGCCGAATTGGTGGTGGCCCAGCAAGGCGCGCACATCGTGAGTTACCAGCGCACCGGCGAGAAGCCGCTGATCTGGCCCAACGATCAGGTGGTGTTCAAGAAAGGCAAAGGCATTCGTACCGGCGTGCCGGTGTGCTGGCCGTGGTTTGGTGTGTTCGACCGCAACCCGCAGAGCGTCAAGGCCATGTACCAGGGCGCCGAGCCGGCCGGTGCCCATGGTTTCGTGCGGACCGCTGACTGGACGTTGGCTGGCGTTGAGGCTGAAGGCACTGCGCTGAGGGTTGAGCTGGAACTGCCGGTGCCTGAAGGTGGCTTCCCGGGTTGGCCGCATCAGGTTGACCTGAAGATGAGCATCCTGCTGGATGATCAACTGCACATCCGCCTGACCAGCCACAACCACGGCGCCGAGACCATCAGCCTCAGCCAGGCGCTGCACAGCTATTTTGCGGTCAGCGATGTACGCAACGTGCAGGTCGACGGCCTGGACGGGCGGGACTATATCGATACGGCCGACGGCTGGACCCCAAAGCAGCAATCCGGGCTGCTGCACTTCACCGCCGAGACCGACCGCATCTACCTCGACACCCCGACTCAAGTGAACATCGTCGATAAAGACTGGCAGCGCCGCGTTCAGCTCACCAGCACAGGCTCGCGCTCGACGGTGATCTGGAACCCGTGGACTGAACGCGCCAAGGCTTTCAGCGACATGGCCGACGACGGCTGGCAGGGCATGTTGTGCATCGAGACCGCGAAAGTGCTGGACGATGTGGTGACGCTGGCGCCGGGTGAAAGCCATACCCTGGGCGTGAGCATCAGCGGTATCGCCCTGTAACCCCAATCAAAAATGTGGGAGCGGGCTTGCTCGCGAATGCGGTGTTCCAGTTAGTGCATGTGC
>NZ_JBSVWQ010000235.1:0-8706 GCF_054071215.1 Pseudomonas sp. SDO5522_S412
TTTGCTTACTTTTGCGCTGTTCAAAAGTGAGCCGCTGTAAGAGCGGAACCAATAGCAGCCGTTACCGCAGCAACGGATATGCCCCCCAAGAAAACTTTCCTCCCCCGAGCGTGACCCAGATCCCACAACCCGTTGATTAATGATGGCATCCGCTCAGCTATACTCCTCTCCATTTGAATGGCCCTCGAGGAATTACTGTGAAGAACTGGACCTTGCGCCAACGGATTTTGGCGAGCTTTGCGGTCATCATCGCGATCATGCTGCTGATGGTAGTGGTCTCGTATTCACGCCTGCTGAAGATCGAACTCAGCGAAGAATCAGTCCGTGACGACGCAGTCCCGGGGGTGTACCTGAGTTCGATGATCCGCAGTGCCTGGGTCGACAGTTACCTGCAAACCCTCGATATCATTGGCCTGCGCGAAGACAAGGGCCTCACCGACGCCGACAAGACCGACTTCAAGTCTTTCGAAACCCGTATCCTCACCCAGATGGCCAATTACAAGGCGACCATCAACGGCGGCGAGGACCAGGCCGAATTCGATAAATTCGAAGCCCTGCACCAGGCCTATAACAAGGCCCTGTCCGGCGTTCTCGACCACCTGCAGAACCACGACGTGGCCGCCGCCCGCAAACTGTTCGACGCCGAGCTGACCCCGACCTGGACCGCAGGCCGCATGAAGCTCAACGACATCATCACCGAAAACAAAAACGTCGCGGACCGCGCCACCAACGCTATCGACGACGCCGTGTCCGCTGCAAAAATCAGCATGGGCGTCTCGCTGATCCTCGCGATCCTCGCCGCCGGCCTCTGCGGCCTGCTGCTGATGCGCGCGATCATGGCGCCGATGAAACGCATCGTCGACATCCTCGAAACCATGCGCACCGGCGACTTGAGCAAACGCCTGAACCTCGAACGCAAGGACGAATTCGGCGCAGTAGAGACCGGCTTCAACGACATGATGACCGAGCTCACCGCCCTGGTGTCCCAGGCACAGCGCTCTTCGGTACAGGTCACTACCTCGGTCACCGAGATTGCCGCGACTTCCAAGCAACAACAGGCCACGGCCACTGAAACCGCCGCGACGACCACCGAGATCGGCGCTACTTCGCGGGAGATCGCTGCTACTTCCAAGGACTTGGTCCGTACCATGACCGAAGTCTCCACCGCCGCCGATCAGGCCTCGGTGGCCGCCGGCTCCGGCCAGCAAGGCCTGGCGCGCATGGAAGAAACCATGCACTCGGTGATGGGCGCGGCCGACCTGGTAAACGCCAAGCTGGCGATCCTCAATGAGAAGGCCGGCAACATCAACCAGGTGGTGGTGACCATCGTCAAGGTCGCCGACCAGACCAACCTGTTGTCCCTCAACGCTGCCATCGAGGCCGAGAAGGCCGGTGAGTACGGTCGCGGGTTTGCCGTGGTAGCCACCGAAGTGCGGCGCCTGGCCGACCAGACCGCCGTGGCCACCTACGACATCGAGCAGATGGTCCGCGAGATCCAGTCGGCGGTGTCGGCCGGGGTGATGGGCATGGACAAGTTCTCTGAAGAAGTGCGCCGTGGCATGTTCGAGGTGCAGCAGGTGGGCGAGCAGTTGTCGCAGATCATCCATCAGGTGCAGGCCCTGGCGCCACGGGTGTTGATGGTCAACGAAGGCATGCAGGCCCAGGCCACCGGCGCCGAGCAGATCAACCATGCGCTGGTGCAGTTGGGCGATGCCAGCAGCCAGACCGTGGAGTCCCTGCGTCAGGCCAGCTTTGCCATCGACGAGCTGAGCCAGGTCGCCGTCGGCCTGCGCAGCGGCGTGTCGCGTTTTAAAGTCTGATGAACGACCTCGCGGCTAAACGCGGTGCCGTTGCGGCAGTGAAGAAAGCACTGTTCCTGGTGTTTCACATCGGTAATGAACGGTATGCCCTCAAGGCCACGGAAGTGGCCGAGGTGCTGCCGCGCCTGCCGCTCAAGCCCATTGCCCATGCGCCTGCGTGGGTTGCCGGGATCTTTGCCCATCGCGGGGCAATGGTGCCGGTGATCGATCTCAGTGCCTTGACCTTCGGTACGCCGGCCCAGGCCCGCACCAGCACGCGCCTGGTGTTGGTCAATTATCAGCCGGATGCACTCACTCCGGCACGCTGGCTGGGGCTGATCCTCGAACAGGCCACCGATACCCTGCGCTGTGACCCGGCGGAGTTCCAGCCCTACGGCCTGGACAACCGCCAGGCACGTTACCTGGGCCCGGTGCGCGAAGACGAGCGTGGCTTGATGCAGTGGATCGGCGTGGCGGACCTGCTGACGGCTGACGTGCAGGCGCTGCTGTTTGCCGCGGGCGAGGAGGGTTGATGAGCAGTGATCAACGCTTCTTCGACTTCCTTAAGGAGCGCATTGGCCTGGACGTTGCCTCGGTGGGCGAAGCGATCATCGAGCGTGCCGTACGCCAGCGCAGCATGGCGCTCAGCGCGCAGACCGCCGATCAATACTGGCAGCAATTGCAGGCCTCCACCGACGAACAGCAAGCGCTGATCGAAGCGGTGATCGTCCCCGAAACCTGGTTTTTCCGTTACCCCGAATCCTTCGCCACCCTGGGCCGGCTGGCGGTCGCCCGCCTGGCCGAAATCAAGCAGATGCGCGCCCTGCGGATCCTCAGCCTGCCGTGTTCCACCGGCGAAGAACCCTATTCGATTGCCATGGCCTTGCTCGACGCCGGGCTGGCACCGCATCAGTTCAAGGTGCAGGGCATGGACGTCAGCCCGCTGTCGGTGGAGCGCGCCCGCCGTGGGGTGTACGGCAAGAATTCGTTTCGCGGCCAGGACCTCGAGTTCCGCGATCGCCACTTCACCGAGCAAACCGACGGCTACCGGATTGCCGACCGGGTACGCGAACAAGTGCGCCTGCAGGTGGGCAACCTGCTGGACCCCACGCTGCTGGCCAACGAGCCCACCTACGATTTTGTGTTCTGCCGCAACCTGCTGATCTACTTCGACCAGCCGACCCAGAAGCAGGTGTTTGAAGTGCTCAAGGGCCTGACCCACGTCGACGGCGTGCTGTTTATCGGGCCTGCCGAAGGCAGCCTGCTGGGGCGCCTGGGCATGCGTTCGATTGGCGTGCCGCAGTCGTTTGCCTTCAGCCGGCATGCGGAGCCCGCGCCTGAACCGGTATTTGTGCCGATGCCCGCGCCGATTCCTCAGCGCAGTGCCGCGCCTATCCCGACCAGGCCCCGGCCGTTCAGCACCGTCAGTGCCCAAGTGGTACCGATCAAGCCGCCGCCCCCGCAGTCGGACGCCGCCGATCTGCTCAGTCAGATTGCGACCCTGGCCAATGAAGGCAAGAGCCTGGAAGCCCGTTCTGCCTGCGAGCGTTATTTGCAGAGCCATCCGCCGGCGGCCCAGGTGTTTTATTGGCTGGGCCTGCTCAGCGATGTGGCCGGCAGCGCCCTGGAAGCCCAGGGTTATTACAGAAAAGCCTTGTACCTGGAACCCCAGCACCCGCAGGCCTTGATGCACCTGGCCGCGTTGCTCGAGTCCCAGGGCGATGTCGCCGGCGCCCGGCGTTTGCAGGCTCGTGCCGCGCGCAGCGAGCGAGCTGACAGTGAGCGTAAATCATGACCCTGGATCCCGAGCTGAACCTGACCCTGGCCGATACCCAGGCCATCGATGACTGCTGGAACCGCATCGGCATCCACGGTGACAAGTCCTGCCCGTTGCTGGCCGAGCACATTCACTGTCGCAATTGCTCGGTGTATTCCGCCGCCGCCACGCGCCTGCTCGACCGTTATGCCTTGCAGCAGGACGATCACCGCCCCGTCGCGACGCCGGAAGTCGAGGGTGATGTCCTCACCCGTTCGCTGCTGATGTTCCGCCTCGGCGAAGAATGGCTGGGCATCGCCACTCGCTGCCTGGTGGAAGTGGCGCCGTTGCAGCCGATCCATTCCTTGCCCCATCAGCGTTCCCGCGCCTTGCTGGGCGTGGCCAATGTGCGTGGCGCACTGGTGGCGTGCCTGTCCCTGGTGGAATTGCTGGGGCTGGACAGCACCGGCAGCGGCCCCAGTGGCGCACGAATCATGCCGCGCATGCTGATCATCGCGGCGCAGGACGGCCCCGTGGTGGTGCCGGTGGACGAAGTGGACGGTATCCATGCCATTGATGAACGCACCTTGAACGCGGCGTCTGCCTCCGGCACCCAGGCCAGCGCCCGCTATACCCAAGGGGTGTTGCAGTGGAAAGGCCGCAGCCTGCGCTGGCTGGACGAGGCGCAATTGTTGTCTGCCGTGACCCGGAGCCTCACATGACCCCCGACCAGATGCGCGATGCCTCGCTGCTGGAGCTGTTCAGCCTGGAAGCCGACGCCCAGACCCAGGTGCTCAGCGCCGGCCTGCTGGCCCTGGAGCGCAACCCGACCCAGGCCGACCAGCTCGAAGCCTGCATGCGCGCCGCCCATTCCCTGAAGGGCGCGGCGCGGATTGTCGGGGTGGACGCGGGGGTCAGCGTGGCCCACGTGATGGAAGATTGCCTGGTCAGCGCCCAGGAAAGCCGCTTGTACCTGCTGCCGGAACATATCGACGCACTGCTGCAAGGCACCGATTTGCTGATGCGCATTGCCACGCCGGGCAACACCGTGGGCCCGGCGGACATCGAGTCCTATGTGGCATTGATGGAGCGGTTGCTCGATCCGTCGCAGAAAGTCGCGCCGCCCACTGCGCCAAAGCCTGCGCCGCCGCCCACACCCGCGCCAGAACCTGAATTGTCGATGGAAGCGCTGCTGACCCTGCCGCCGGAGCCCGAACCCGCGCCGCCGGTCAGTGCCGAACTGCCGCGCCAAAATAAGCGCATGACCGAAGGCGGCGAGCGGGTGTTGCGGGTGACCGCCGAACGCTTGAACAGCCTGTTGGACCTGTCCAGCAAGTCCCTGGTGGAAACCCAGCGGCTCAAGCCTTACCTCGCCAGCTTGCAACGCCTCAAGCGCATCCAGAGCAACAGTGCCCGCGCCCTGGAAAACCTCGACGGCCACCTCAAGACCGTCGACCTGAGCCTGGAGGCCCAGGAAGCGCTGGCTGATACCCGCCGCCTGTTGAGCGAAGCCCAGGCGCTGCTCGCGGAAAAAACCGCCGAAATCGACGAGTTCGGCTGGCAGGCCGGGCAACGCGCCCAAGTCTTGTACGACACGGCGCTGGCGTGCCGCATGCGGCCGTTTGCCGACGTGCTGGCCGGGCAGGTGCGCATGGTGCGTGACCTGGGCCGCAGCCTTGGTAAACAGGTACGCCTGGAAATCGAAGGCGAGAAAACCCAGGTCGACCGCGATGTGCTGGAAAAACTCGAAGCGCCGCTGACCCATTTACTGCGCAATGCTGTTGACCACGGCATTGAAATTCCCGAGCAACGCCTGCTGGCGGGCAAACCGGCTGAAGGCCTGATCCGCCTGCGGGCGTCTCACCAGGCCGGCTTGCTGGTGCTGGAGTTGAGCGACGACGGTAACGGTGTCGACCTGGAGCGCCTGCGCGGCACCATCGTCGACCGGCAGTTGTCGCCGGTGGAAACCGCCCTGCGCCTGAGCGAAGAGGAACTGCTCACGTTCCTGTTCCTGCCGGGGTTCAGCCTGCGGGACAAGGTCACCGAGGTCTCGGGGCGCGGGGTCGGCCTGGATGCGGTGCAGCATATGGTGCGCCAGTTGCGCGGCGCGGTGGTGCTGGAGCAGACGGCGGGGCAGGGCAGTCGCTTCCACCTGGAGGTGCCGTTGACCCTGTCGGTAGTGCGCAGCCTGGTGGTGGAAGTTGGCGAAGAGGCCTACGCCTTCCCGCTGGCCCACATCGAGCGCATGTGCGATCTTGCGCCCGACGACATCGTGCAACTGGAAGGCCGCCAGCATTTCTGGCACGAAGGCCGGCATGTCGGCCTGGTCGCCGCCAGCCAGTTGCTGCAGCGCCCGCCGGGGCAGGGTAGTCAGGAAACCCTGAAGGTCGTGGTGATCCGCGAGCGCGATGCGGTCTACGGGATTGCCGTGGAGCGTTTTATCGGCGAGCGCACGCTGGTGGTATTGCCCCTGGACGACCGGTTGGGCAAGGTCCAGGACATCTCCGCCGGAGCGTTGCTCGATGACGGTTCGGTGGTGCTGATCGTCGACGTCGAAGACATGCTGCGATCGGTGGACAAACTGCTGAATACCGGTCGTCTGGAGCGCATCGCCCGACGCACCCAGCAAACCCTCGAAGCACCGCGCAAGCGTATTCTGGTGGTGGATGACTCGCTGACCGTGCGCGAGCTGCAACGCAAATTGTTACTTAATCGCGGTTATGAAGTGGCCGTGGCAGTCGATGGCATGGATGGCTGGAACGCGCTGCGCTCCGAAGACTTCGACCTGCTGATCACGGACATTGATATGCCTCGCATGGACGGTATTGAATTGGTCACACTCTTGCGCCGTGATACTCGCCTGCAATCCCTGCCGGTGATGGTTGTTTCCTACAAGGATCGGGAAGAAGACCGTCGTCGTGGACTGGACGCCGGCGCCGACTATTATCTAGCCAAGGCCAGCTTCCATGACGACGCGCTGTTGGACGCGGTGGTGGAGCTGATCGGAGGAGCACGGGCATGAGGATTGCGATCGTCAATGACATGCCCATGGCCGTGGAGGCCTTGCGCCGGGCGTTGAGCCTAGAGCCGGCCCACGAAGTGGTGTGGGTTGCGGGCAACGGCCTGGAAGCAGTGCAGCGTTGCGCCGAGTTCACGCCCGACCTGATTCTGATGGACCTGATCATGCCGGTGATGGACGGTGTGGAGGCCACCCGGCAGATCATGGCCGAGACGCCCTGTGCGATCCTGATTGTCACCGTCGACCGCCAGGCCAACGTCAGCCGTGTATTCGAAGCCATGGGCCATGGCGCCCTGGACGTGGTTGACACCCCTGCACTGGGCGTGGGCAATCCGAAGGACGCCGCGGCACCGCTGTTGCGCAAGATCCTCAATATCGGCTGGCTGATTGGCCAGCGTGGCAGCCGCGTGCGGGCCGAGCCTGCGCCCCAGCGGGCCACGGGCAAACGCCAGAGCCTGGTGGCCATCGGTTCGTCCGCAGGCGGCCCGGCTGCCCTGGAATCCCTGCTCAAGGGCTTGCCCCGGGACTTCTCGCCGGCCATTGTGCTGGTGCAGCATGTGGACCAGGTGTTCGCCGCCGGCATGGCTGAATGGCTGAGCAGTGCCTCCGGCCTGCCGGTGCGCCTGGCCCGGGAAGGCGAGCCGCCCCAAAGCGGCGTCGTGTTGCTGGCGGGCACCAATCATCACATTCGCCTGCTGAAGAACGGCACGCTGGCCTATACCGCCGAACCTGTGAACGAGATTTACCGGCCGTCCATCGACGTGTTTTTCGAGAGCGTCGCCAGCTACTGGAATGGCGATGCCGTTGGCGTGCTGCTGACGGGGATGGGGCGTGATGGCGCCCAGGGACTTAAGTTGATGCGTCAGCAAGGCTACCTGACCATCGCGCAGGACCAGCAAAGCTGTGCTGTTTACGGCATGCCCAAAGCGGCAGCGGCGATTGACGCGGCTGTTGAAATTCGCCCATTGGACAGAATTGCGCCACGATTGCTGGAGGTATTCGCAAAATGACCGATATCACACGCTGTCCTGGCCTGCAGGTAGTAATTCAGGTGACCGTAAATGAATGATTTGCAGCTCGACGACTTCAAGACCGACGAAAACGCCGCCATGGTGCTGCTCGTCGACGACCAGGCGATGATCGGCGAGGCCGTACGCCGGGGCCTGGCCCATGAAGACAATATCGACTTCCACTTTTGCGCCGACCCGCACCAGGCCATTGCCCAGGCGATCCGTATCAAGCCGACGGTGATCCTGCAGGACCTGGTGATGCCGGGTCTCGATGGCCTGACCCTGGTGCGCGAATACCGCAATCACCCGGCGACGCAGAACATCCCGATCATCGTGCTTTCCACCAAGGAAGACCCGCTGATCAAGAGCGCGGCGTTTGCTGCCGGGGCCAACGACTACCTGGTCAAGCTGCCGGATAACATCGAACTGGTGGCGCGCATCCGCTATCACTCGCGCTCCTACATGACCCTGTTGCAACGGGACGCGGCCTACCGGGCGCTGCGGGTCAGCCAACAGCAGTTGCTGGACACCAACCTGGTGCTGCAACGGCTGATGAACTCCGACGGCCTGACCGGGCTGTCCAATCGCCGGCATTTCGACGAATACCTGGAACTGGAATGGCGCCGCGCCATGCGTGACCAGACCCAACTGTCGCTGCTGATGATCGACGTGGACTTCTTCAAGACCTACAACGACAGTTTCGGCCACCTGGAAGGCGACGAGGCGTTACGCAAGGTGGCGGCGACCATTCGTGATGCCAGCAGCCGTCCTTCGGATTTGCCGGCGCGTTATGGCGGTGAAGAGTTTGCCCTGGTGCTGCCCAATACCTCGCCGGGCGGTGCGCGGCTGGTGGCCGAGAAGCTGCGCCAGGCGGTGGCGAGCCTGAAAATCCCGCACATTGCCCCGGCAGAAGGGGCGAGCCTGACCATCAGTATCGGCTTGGCGACCATGACCCCGGTGCAGGGCACCGATTGCCGGCAATTGATCTCGGCGGCGGACAAGGGCCTGTACCTGGCCAAGCACAATGGGCGCAATCAGGTGGGGATCGAGTAGGGAATACGGTCTGCGGGATGTCGCAGACCTAATGTGGGAGCGGGCTTGCTCGCGAATGCGGTGTGTCAG
>NZ_JBSVWQ010000236.1:0-8701 GCF_054071215.1 Pseudomonas sp. SDO5522_S412
CCAGGATTTTGGGGCCGCTGCGCAGCCCAGCGGGAGCAAGCTCCCTCGCCACAGGTTCAGCGTCACTTTTGGGATTGGTAGCGAACTTCCTCCAACTCACGACCGCCCCTAGTAAGGGTGCGGCTTGATTCGGGCTGCGCTATCCATCCTGCGTTTCGGTAAAAGCGTAGTGCCCGGTGGTTTCCCTCGAGCACCCACAACGTCGCCGTCTCCAGCCCCAGGCTCGCGAGATGCTCCAGCCCCCTGAGCCACAGCGCCCTGCCCACCCCCGTTCCCCAATGCTCGGCCAGCACATACACCGCCTGCACTTCACCGGTTACGCCTGGATCAGCATCCTCATCACGACTCGAGCTGACAACAATCCAGCCCACCACACGCCCCTCGACCTGCGCGACAAACACAGCTTCGCTCCCCTGCTCAATCGACTGCCGCCAAAAGGCTTCACGCCGAGGCTGTGTCGCCTCCAGCGAAGCCAGGTAATCCGCCGGCATCAGTTCACGATAAGCCTGCTGCCAACTGCGAATATGCACCCAGGCAATATCACCTGCGTCCTCGATACGTGCTGCCCGAATCATCACATTCCCTCTGCGCGTTTTGTATAAATCGCCGAGCCCGCCTGGGGCGACAGCCTGCGATAAACCAGCCCCGACAAGGCACACAGCAATCCGGCACCCGCCATGATCCAGGCGATATCACTCTGCTCGACCGTGGCATGCCCGCGCACGGCCATGATCAAACCGAGCAGCCCCGCCGCGATGCCCACCGATAAACTCAACGTCAACTGAATGGTCATCGCCGACAGGCTGCTGGCGCGGCTGGATTGCTCCGGTGGCACGTCGGCATAGGTCAACGCCCCCAGGGTGCTGAATTGCAGCGAGCGAATGATCCCGCTGCCAAATAACACCAGTATTACAATCCAGTAAGGCGTTGATACCTCGAACAGGCTGCACGCCAGGATGGTTGCACCGGTGAGCACCGCATTGCCGATCAAGGTGCGCCGGAAACCGAAGCGGCTGACAATCCGTACTGCCAGCATTTTCATCAGCAACGCCCCCACGCCACCGGCCACGCTCAGCAGCCCCGCCTGCAACGGGTTAAGCCCGAAACACAGCTGGAACAGCAACACCAGCAAAAACGGCTGTGACGCGCTGCCGATGCGCATCAGGTTGCCGCCCCAGAAGCTCACCGCGAAGGTCGGGATTTTCAACAATGAAAAATCGATCAACGGGTACGCCGTCCGCCGTGCATGCAGGACATACAGCCAGGCACTCAACAGCCCGCCGCCAATCAGCAGCAACGCCCACTGGCGCGGCAACAGGCCGTGGCCCAGCACCTCGAAACCGAACACCAGCCCGCCCAATGCCACGCCGCTGAGCAACAGGCCGGGAACGTCCAATGGCTGGCCGGGTGTCCCGGAATAGTCCGGGATATAGCGCAGCACCAGGATCACCCCAAGCACGCCGATCGGCAGGTTGATCAGGAAGATCCAGTGCCACGACAGCACCGTCACCAACAGCCCGCCCAACGGTGGGCCCAGCAGCGGCCCAACCAGCGCCGCCACCGTCAGGTACGACATGGCACGCAGCAGGTTTTCCCGCGCCGACCAGCGCAGCAGGATCACCTGCCCCACCGGCACCATCATCGCCCCCGAGGCGCCCTGGGCCAAACGCGCCAGGGACAGTTGCAACAGCGAGCCCGAGCAGGCACAGGCCACCGACGCGAGGGTGAACAGCACGATGGCGCTGATAAACACCCGACGCGGCCCGAACCGGTCGGCCGCCCAGCCGCTGACCGGCACGAACAGCGCCACCGCCAACAGGTACAGCGACACCACCAGGTTCATGCGCACGCTGGGCTCGCCGAAATCCTGGGCCATCTGCGGCAGCGCCGTGAGCACCGCCGTGGCGTCGATCAGTTCCATGAACAGCGCACAGCCGATGATCATCGGCACCCGGCGCGCATGCCCGGTGCCCACCTCGCCCAAGGGGTGTGAAAGGTCGAGGGCTTTGTTCAAAACAGCCCCGATGTCGGAGGCGGCGTGCCCTTGAGTTGCCAGGCGCCCACGGCTGCGGCTTTCCAGTGCCGGGGATTGTGGTTGGCCACGGTGCGCGCGTTGCGCCAGTGCCGGTCCAGGTTATGCGCGCGGCCGGTGGTGGAAGCGCCACCCACGTCGAACACCAGCTCGGCGGCCTTGAGCGCCGACTCGGCCGCGATGTATTGCGCCTGGGCCACGTCCACTGCCGCCTGGTCGACGGCCACCGCATCAAGATCCGCAGCCCAGGCGCGGTCAATGGAGTCCGCCGCGTGCAACACCACCGCTTCGGCGGTAAAAGCCCGGGCTGAAACGTCGCCCACGCTCAGTTCCACGTACGGGTCATCCACTGAGCGCGTGGCGCTGCTGTGCTTGATCGGCCGCGCATGCTCCTTGGCAAAGGCCACCGCATCATTCAGCGCATTACGCGCAATACCGGCCTGCACCGCCGCGAGGAACACTTGCAGGAACGGCGTGACAATCGTGCGCTTGCCTTCCTCGACGGTGCGGGTGCGGATCTCGCTGGCCAACACCTGCACATCATGCAGATGGGTGGTGCCACTGGCGGTCAGGCGCTGGCCCATGGCGTCGAAATCATCCAGCAACTCCAGGCCCTGGCGGTCGCGGGGCAGGATGAACGACACGGGCTGGTCATTCTCGTCCAGGGCGACGGCGCTGACCCAATCGGCATACAACGAACCGGTGCTGTAGTACTTGCTGCCGCAAGCGCGAAAGTGCTCGCCGTCACGCACGATGCGCGCACTGATCGAACCGTTGGCACCGCCGACTTCCCAGCCGGCATTGCCGATCACGGCGCCTTGCAGGTAGCGCCCGAACCAACGCTCGCGCTCCTCCTCCGCCCCCTCGGCGCGGGACGCCAGCAGGCCTTCGACAAACCCGAAACCGGGGCGCAGCGCCTGGGCCACGTTGGAGTCGGCCGAGGCGATGCGAATCAGCAAGGCAATCACGTCCTTGACCGAACCACCGGCGCCGCCAAACCGCTTGGGAATCCGCACGGTAAACAACCCGGCCTGGGCGATCTGCGCCACGGCCTCATACGGCAGTTGGCGGTCACGCTCACGTTGCGCAGCGCCGGCAGCAATCTGCGGCAGGATGCGGTCGGCGCGGGCGTTCAGTTCGGCCACCGTTACAACCGGCGGCGTGGGTACAGCAGACAACTTGCTCATGGCACTTCCTTGATTCAGGTCTAGATGGCGATTTTCCACAGGCGCGATTCATCAAACAGCCAGCCGGGGTTTTCCGGCTCCAGGGCCGGCACCACCAACTGCGTGCCGCTGCCGGGCAGGCGTGGCACCGCGCCCAGCAGGCGCCGGGTGTATTCGTGCTGGGGCGATTCAAACAACGTCTCGACGCTGGCGCTTTCCACCACCTGGCCGTGGCGCATCACCAGCACCTCGTCGCTGACGTGGCGGATCACCCCGAGGTCGTGGGAAATAAACAGGTAGGCCAGGCCCAGCGAGGCTTGCAGGTCAGCCAGCAAATCCAGGACCTGGGCCTGCACCGACACGTCCAGCGCCGACACCGGCTCGTCACAGATAATCACCTTGGGGTTGCTGGCAATCGCCCGGGCAATCGCCACGCGCTGGCGCTGCCCGCCCGACAGTTGCAACGGTCGGCGCTCGGCCAATTGCGGCGCCAGGCGTACCTGGTCGAGCAACTGTGTCACGCGGGCCGCCTGTTGCTCGGCGTCGATACCGGCAACGTCCAGCGCATCACTGAGGATCTGCCCCACCGTCCAGCGCGGGTCGAACGAACTCAGTGGGTCCTGATAGATCACGCTGATGTCGCGGCGATGCAGGCGTCGGGTTTTCTCCTCGACCCGTTCGGTGCCTGCCGCGGCCCATGGCTGGTCGAGAAAACGCACCTCGCCGGCATCCGGTTGCAGCAGCCCGAGGGCGATACGCGCCACCGTGGTTTTGCCCGAGCCGGATTCACCGACGATGCCTAGGGTGCGGCCGGCGCGCAGCTCGAAGCTGACGTCGTCCACCACCTGGCGCGACTGTTGATCGGGGCCGACATACCGTTTGCCCAGCCCGGAGGCCTTGAGCAACACCGGCGAATCCGCGCCCGGCCGTGGTTGCGCCACCGCGTTGCTGCGCTCCGGCGACAAGCGTGTGCCACGGGCATGTTCGGCGGGCACCGCATCCAGCAGCGAGCGGGTGTAGGCGTGGCGCGGGTTGAGCAGCACCTGATCCATCGGCCCCTGCTCCACCACTTCGCCGTGGCGCAGCACCAGCACCTCATCCGCCAATTGCGCGACCACTGCCAGGTCATGGCTGATGATCAGCAGAGAATCGCCACGGGCCTTGATCTGCTGCAATACCTGCAGGATCTGCGCCTGCACCGTGGCATCCAGCGCCGTGGTCGGTTCATCGGCAATCACCAGGCCGGGGTTCAATGCGAGTGCGCTGGCAATCAGCGCACGCTGGCGCAGGCCGCCGGAGAGTTGATCGGGGCGCTGGCGCGCACGCAGTTGCGGTTCGGGTACGCCCACCAGGTCCAGCAGTTCAATGACGCGTTCGCCACGGCTGCGACGGTCGCCCCAGCGATGGGTCTCCAGCACTTCGAGAATTTCCTTGCCCACCGGCCGCAACGGGTCGAGGGACACCAGTGCATCCTGCAACACGAAGCCGATGCCATTGCCACGCAAACGACGCCAGCCGCGTTCCGACAGGCTGAGCAAATCCACACCGTCATAGCTCAAGGTGCGCGCCGTAACCTTCGCGCCCGCACCCGCCAGGCCGATCAGGCTGCGGGCGGTGACGCTTTTACCGGAGCCGGATTCGCCCACCAGCGCCAGGGTCTTGCCAGGCTCCAGGGTGAAAGACAGATTGCGCACCACCGACTGCCCGGCAAACTCGATGGACAGCCCTTCAACGATCAAGCGTTTCTGGTCGCTCATGAAAGACGGCCCTCCAGGCGTTGTTGCAGGTAACGGCCAGTGACCGTGGTCGACAGCGTGGTCAATACGATGAACAGCCCGGGGAAGAACGTCAGCCACCAGGCGTTGGCGATGAAGTCGCGGCCCATGGACAACATGGTCCCCCACTCCGGTGCCGGCGGACGGGCGCCCAGGCCGAGAAAACTCAGGGCCGAGGCCCAGACAATCGCCTGGCCCACGCCCATGGTCAGGGTCACGATCAGCGGGCGCATGGCGTTCGGCAGCAACTGGCGCAGGATGATGCGCAGCGGCGGATGCCCGAGGGCCCGGGCGGCTTCGATATAGCCCGCGTTGCGCACCGCCAGCACCTGGCCACGGACCATCCGCGCATAACCCGGTGCACTGCCCAGCCCGGTGGCGACGATCAGCGGGCCGATGCCGCTGCCGAAAATCGCCACGAACAACAGCGCCAGGATCAGGCTCGGAAACGCAAACAGCACTTCCAGCAACCAGCCCACGCCGCGGTCCACCCGCGCGCCGCCCAGCCCGCCCAACAGGCCAAGCACAATGGCGATTGTCATCGCAATCGCCGTGGCTGCCAGGCCGATGAACAACGACTGGCGGGTGCCATGGATCACCCGCGAAAAAATATCCCGCCCCGACTGATCGGTGCCGAACCAGTGGGCCAGGCTCGGCGAATGAAACGCATCGCGGGGCACGATGGCCAGCGGGTCGCTGTAGGCGAACAACTGCGGCACCAGCGCCGCGACGATCACCAGCAACAGAAAGGTAATCGCCAACAGCGGGCCGAGGCGCAGCGTGCGAGTGGTGCGCTGAATCCGCAGCGCGGGCAGCGGTGTTTCCAGGGTCAGGCCACTCATGCTGGAAGCTCCTGTTGGCGAGGGTCGACCCACAGGTACAGCAGGTCGACCAGAATATTGGCGAGCACGTAACCGGCGGCGACCACCAGGCTGATGCCGATGGTCAGCGGCAGGTCCTGGGCCTGCACCGCCTGGTACAACTGGCGGCCGAGGCCCTTGCGGGAAAAAATCACTTCGATCACCACGGCACCGCTGATCAGCGCGCCGATGGCCCAGCCCGACAGCGAGATGCCCGGCAACACGGCGTGGCGCAACGCGTGTTTGAAGCGCACGTTGAAGTCACTCAGGCCACGGGTGCGGGCGGTCAGGATGAAGGGTTGGTCGAGGGTCAAATCCAGGGATTCGCGGGTGACCTGGGCGATAAACCCGGCCAGCGGAATCGCCAGGGCGAACGACGGCAACACCAGGGTGCGCCAGCCATCACTGCCTGCCGGCGGGAACAGCCGCAGGCCGAACGCAAACACCGCCAGCAGCAGAATCCCCAGCCAGAAGTGCGGCAGCGCGGCGGCCAGGGTTTCGGCCAACGAGGCCAGGCTGGCAACCCAGCGTCGCCGGCCGGCGGTCAGCACCGTCAGCGCCAGCACCAGGACCCAGGCCAGGGCGAGCGAGGTCAGGGTCAGCTCCAGGGTCGGCCAGGATTGCTCGGCGAGGACGCGGGTCACCGGCAGGTGCTGGGAATAGGAAACCCCCAGGTCACCCTGCACCAGTCGCCCGAGGTACAACGCGTATTGCACCGCCAGTGGTTTGTCGAGGCCGTACTCGCGGGTGGCTTCGGCGATGGTCTCGGGGGTGGGGTTGCCGCTCGGGCCGCCAAGGATCGCCTGCACCGGATCGCCGGGCATCAGGCGCAAGGCAAAGAACGTCAGCGTGGCCACCGCCCAGAGCACCAGCACGCCGCCGGCAAGGCGCCACAGCGCACGTTTGCCGAGCCGGGCCAGGCGCTCGCGCCGTGGGTTGGCAAGTGATGTGTCGCTCATTTGTTCACCCATGCGTCATAGAGATAAGTCACCGCCAGCGACGGCTCCAGCCGCACGCCCTGGGTGGTCTTGTAGATACCCAGCCGCGTGCTTTGCGGGTAGGTGGTCAATTGCAGGTACTGGCTGGAAGCGATTTTCTGCGCCTGGTAATACAGCGCCCGGCGCTGCTCGCTGTCCTGGGTGGTGAGGGCTTGCCGGATCAGCGTGTCGAACGCCGGGTCACTGAAGCCTGCGGTGTTCTGGTGGTAACCACCGACACCCGCCGGGCTGATGAACTCACTGCCGAAGATGATCCGCAGCACGTCGGCGGTGTTGGTGTTCCAGTAGCCGAGGCGAATGTCGTAGTCCCAGTCGGCCTGGCGTTTGGTGGCCTGTACGTCACTCATCTGGTCGACGATCAGCTCGAAGCCGACCTGCCGGGTGGTGGCCTGCACCTGTTCCCACAAGGTGTATTCCGACGGTGGCGTGCGGTTGCCCATCACCACGTGAACTTGCAGGCGCTTGCCGTCCTTGGTGCGGTAGCCCTCGCTGTCGCGCTGGGTCCAGCCGGACTGGTCGAGTAACTGAGCAGCCCGGGCCGGGTCGTAATCCTGGGCGTGCTGGAACTCCGGGCTGTAAAAGCGCGTGGCAGGGCTCAGCGGCCCGCCGGCGCGGGGGAATTCGTTGAAGTACACGCTCTTCAACGCGCCCTCGATGTCGGAGCTGCGCACGAAGGCTTCGCGCACTCGCACGTCATCGAACGGCGCACGGGTAATGTTCAGCGTGCCGTTGGTGGGGTTGCCGGGGCGTTGGGCGATCACCAGGGTCAGGTCCGGGTTGCGTCGAGCGGCCTCGTGGGATTCGGGCGGCAACGCTTCGATCACGTCGACCTCGCCAGCCTGCAACGAGGCGAAGCGCACGGAAGGTTCCTGGATGAACTTCCAGACGATCCGGTCGAGCCAGGCCGGGCCCTGGTGCTTGGCGGTGGGTGGCGCCCAGTTGTAGTCGGGGTTGCGCACCAGCTCGACCTGGCTTTGCCGGTCCCAGCGCACGACCTTGAACGGGCCGCTGCCGACCGGGCTTTCGCAGTTCACATCGCGCGAGCGCAGCAGGGCTGTGGGGGACTCGATGCCGAGGAAGCCTTGGGCGAGGACTTCAAGAAAGGCCGCGTACGGCGTGGCCAGGTGCACCACTGCGGTGTATTCGTCGAGCACGTCGGTGCTGCGGTATTGGCGGATGTAGCCGCCTGCGGTGCTGGACTGGGTCTTGGGGTTGGCCATGTGGTCGAGGTTGGCCTTGACCGCCGCGGCGTTGAACGGGGTGCCGTCGGTGAAGTGCACGTCGTTGCGCAGGTGGAAGGTGTAGGTCAGGCCGTCGGGGGAGACTTCCCAGGTCTTGGCGAGCCAGGGGCCGATGCGGCCGTCGGCGTCCATCGAGACCAGGGAGTCGAGGTACTGCTGGGCGACGAACACCTGGGGCATGTCGCCGGCCACGTGGGGGTCGAGGCAGGTGGGTTCGCGGTCGGTGGCGTAGACCAGGGTGCCGCCCTTTACCGGTTGGTCACTGCGTGTGACGGTGGAGCTGCCTTGGCCACAGCCCAGGAGCAGGCCGCAGAGTGTGGCGGTGCCGATAAGGAGCAACGGGCTGGATCGTCGCGGGTAAGGGGCGGGTTCTTGCATGATGGGTCAGGCCTAAAGTCCGGGAACTGGGTCATTGCACAAGGCATGCCGGGTTTTTGGGCCTGTAAACAGGGGGGATTGGAGGGTTGGGGGATTGCTGAAAACGACAATGTGTGTGGGAAGTGTTGGTCAGGCAACAGCTCGGCCTTGGGGGGGCGTGAGGTTTGAGTACATATCCGTTGCTGCGGTAACGGCCGCTATTGGTTCCGCTCTTACAGCGGCTCACTTTTGAACAGCGCAAAAGTAAGCAA
>NZ_JBSVWQ010000237.1:0-8661 GCF_054071215.1 Pseudomonas sp. SDO5522_S412
GGTCTTTGCTTTTGCTTTTAACACTCAAGCCGGCCGGGAGGCCGCTGTGCTCTTGATTTTGATCTGACTGCCCCATCCAGCCCGAAGCCGAACGCAGGCAGTGCGCAGCAGCCAACCTGCAACTACAGCCCCATCACCCGAGCCAGGGATTGGCCGCCAAATGCTCACGCTCAAACGCCTTGATCTGCTCACTGCGCTGCAACGTCGTGCCAATAGCATCCAACCCCAACAACAACGCAGTCTTGCGCAACGTATCGATCTGGAACGCAATCACCTGCCCGTCCGCCAAAAGGATCTCCTGCGCCTCCAGGTCCACACTGATCTGCGCCTGCTCAGGCTGACTCACCATCTGCCCCAACCGCTGCAACACCGCCTCCTCCAGCGTGATCAACAACACCCCGTTACGCTGGCAGTTGTCATAGAAAATCCCCGCAAAGCTGCTGCCGATCAACGCGCGAATGCCCATCTGCTTCAGGCCCCACACCGCATGCTCCCGGCTGGAACCACAGCCGAAGTTCGGCCCCACCACCATAAAGCTCGCGCCCTGCCAGGCCGGCTGGTTCAGCACAAATTGCGGGTCAGGCTCCCCCGAGGGCAAAAAGCGCAAATCAAAGAACAACCCGCGATCCAGCCCGTTGCGGTCGATGCCCTTGAGAAACTGCTTGGGCATGATCACGTCGGTGTCGATATTGGCCGCCAGCATCGGCGCCGCCTTGCCGGTGATCCGAGTGAAGGGTTGCAAGCTCATGTGCGGTCTCCAAAGTGGCGAATATCCGTCAGCCGGCCAGTGATGGCCGCAGCGGCGACCATGGCGGGGCTCATCAGGTGCGTGCGGGCACCCGCGCCCTGGCGGCCTTCGAAATTGCGGTTGGTGCTGGAAGCGCAGCGGTCGCCCGGCTCCAGCACGTCGTCGTTCATCGCCAGGCACATCGAGCAGCCCGACTGGCGCCATTCAAACCCGGCGTCGATAAAGATCGCGGCAAGGCCTTCGGCTTCGGCCTGGTCACGCACTTCGGTGGAGCCCGGCACGATCATCGCCCGCACATGGTCGGCCACGTGCTTGCCGCGCACCACGCTGGCGGCGTCGCGCAGGTCTTCGATGCGGGCGTTGGTGCAGGAGCCGATAAAGGCGTGGCTGATCACAATGTCGCTCAACGGCATGCCCGCTTCCAGGCCCATGTAGTTCAAGGCGCGGCGCATGTCCTGGCGCAGGATCAGGTCGCTGATGTCTTGCGGGTCCGGCACGCGGGCGCCGATGGGGGCGGCCTGGTCGGGGCTGGTGCCCCAGGTGACCATCGGCTCAAGGGCGCTGGCATCCAGCTGCACTTCGAGGTCGAACACCGCGTCGGCATCCGAGTGCAGTTGGCGCCAGCCCACCAGGGCGCGTTCCCACAACTCGCCCTTCGGCGCGCGTGGCTTGCCCTTGAGGTAGGCGAAGACTTTTTCGTCCGGCGCCATGAACGCTCCACGTGCGCCGGCTTCCACCGCCATGTTGCAGATGGTCATGCGCGCCTCGACGCTCAAGGCATCGATGGTCGACCCACAAAACTCAATGGCGTAGCCGGTGGCACCCGAGGCACCGATCTTGCCGATCAGCGCCATGATCACGTCCTTGGAGGTCAGCCCACGGGCCAGTTCGCCGTCCACGGTCACACGCAGGCTTTTCAGACGCTTGTAGACCAGGGTTTGCGAGGCCAGCAAATGCTCGATTTCCGAAGTGCCAATGCCAAAGCCGAACGCGCCCAAGGCCCCGTAAGTGGTGGTGTGGCTGTCGCCGGCGGCGATCACCATGCCCGGCAGGATAAAACCCTGTTCCGGGGCGATCACATGTTCGATGCCCTGGCGCTTGTCGAGGATATCCAACAGCTCGATCCCGAAATCCCGGCAGTTTTCCGCCAGGTACGACACCTGGCGCGCGCCGCCCGCATCCGGCATGGTCGCTATGCGCTTGGGCGTGGTGGGGTTCACATGGTCGACCACCGCCAGCGCCGTACCGGGCCGCCACACACCACGGCCCGCCTCGCGCAAGCCGCTGAAAGCTTGCGGGCTGGTGTATTCATTGATCACCTGGCGGTCGATGTACAGCAGCACATGGCCCTGGTCATCCAGGCGGCACACCGTGTGGGAATCGATGTGTTTGTCGTAGAGGGTTCTGGCAGAAGTCATTATGGGGCTCGCTCAACGGTATGACCCCATCATAGGCAGCGCCCCCGCCCCATCAATCCCGCCTTGGTGATGGCTCAGAACATGTTTCGTGTTGCATGAATGCGTATTTGAAACATTTACTTTCATATCCGCCTTAGGGTTTTGTGTTTCTCATCCGTCTTAACTTAGATACAGCCGCTCGCGTCAGCAAAAGCTACGGGTGGCGTTTTCCGGGCCTTTACCGCCTCCCTCCGATCAAGACCCTCATTCACATGTCGAAGAAGTCACGCTCAAAACTCTGGTTTCTCGTGCACAGCTGGCTGGCATTGCCCATCTGGTTCTTTGTGCTGATCGTCTGCGTCACCGGCACCCTGGCGGTGGTCAGCCAGGAGATCGTCTGGCTGGCCAACCCGGACATCCGCGCCAGCAAGCCGTCGGACGATGCCGAACCGCTCACCTACGACCAGGTGATCGGCGCCATCAAGCGCGCCGAACCCCAGGTGATCGTCGAATCCCTGAGCCGCCCGGACGAATCGCACTTCGCCCTCAGCGCCGACCTCAGCTACCCCGACGGGCGCTCGCTGGAGGTCTACGTCAACCCATACACCGGGGTGATCCAGGGCATCAGCCCATCGTTCAACTTCCAGCAATTTACCCGTGCCCTGCATGGCTGGTGGCTGGTGCCTTTCACCAATGGCTACAGCTGGGGCTGGTACCTGGTCTCGCTGCTGGGCTTGCCGCTGCTGGCCTCGCTGGTCACCGGCCTCGTGGTCTACAAGCGTTTCTGGAAAGGTTTTTTCAGGCCGACCCTGCGCATTCGTCACGGTGCGCGGATTTTCTGGGGCGACTTCCACCGGTTGAGCGGCATCTGGTCGATCTGGTTTATCGCGGTGATTTCCATCACAGGCACCTGGTTCCTGATCCAGGCGATCCTGGGTGATAACCAGATCACCATTTCCAGCGAGCCGATCGTCCCGGCGATTGCCCGCGACAAAGTGCCGATGTCCGCCCCGGGCGTACCGGCGCCCATGATTCCCCTGGACGAGGCGATCAACATCGCCACCCAGCGCATTCCCGGGCTTGAGGCCAGCTTCGTAAGCCTGCCCAGCAACGCCTACAGCCACCTGCGCATCGGCGGGCGTGGCTGGTACCCGCTGATGTTCCAGACCGCGGAAATCAACCCGTACAACGGCGAAATCGCCGCCTCGCACCTGCTGTCCGACCGTTCGGCCCTGGAGTTCGTCACCGAATCCATGCGCCCGTTGCACACCGGGGACTTTGGCGGGATCTGGATCAAGCTGATCTGGGCCTTCTTCGGCCTGGTGCTGAGCATGATGGTCTTGAGCGGCTTGCTGATCTGGACCAAACGCACGGCCCTGGCCACCCTCAATGCGCTGAAACGCGAAGCCAAGGCAGCCCGTCAACCGGCGAAAACCCAGGCCTTGCAGGCTGAGACCACGGAGGCCACCCCATGAACAAGGCCATGACAGTTCAACCCCCCTCGCCCCTGCGGGCCTTCTGGCTCAAATGGCGCTTCCACATCAATATCCTGCTGTTGCTGGTGCCCCTGGGCTTCATGCCCAAGTACTTTGCCGACGCGGCACTGTTTCGCGGCGACAGCGGCCTGGGCGAACGGGAGATCGGCGAAGTACAGGTCGGCCCCTGGAGCCTGAAGCTCGCCGAACTACGCAACGAGCCGCCGCGCCCGGACCCGGCAGGCCCGATGAAATCCTTCAACGCTGCCCTGTGTGCCACGTGCATCGACCAGGTCAAGGCGACCTACCTGCGTATCGGCAAGCCCCGCAGCCTGCGGGCGGCCGGGGTGATTTTCTTCGGCACCCCATACCGCATGGGCGCCGCGTTGCCGATCCCTGAGCGCACCCCGCTGGACGCCGAAGTGTGGATCACCATGGAAGGCTGGGACGGCGCCATGCACCAGGCCTCCATTCCCTTGAGCCAGGCATCGCCGGCCACCATCGGCTGGCTGAAAAAACGAGGAGTTAAACCATGACCTTGCAGCAATTGGCCCGCGCCTGTGGCGTGCTGATCCTCGGCGCCGGTTTCAGTACCGCCGCCCTCGCCCACAACCCGATGTGCGAATGCAAGGAAATCGCCGGCGAGCAGATCCAGTGCACCGGTGGTTTCTCCGATGGCAGCGGTGCCCCCGGCGTGACCCTGGATGTGATCGGCTACGACGAGACCATCCTGGTGCCCGGCAAGCTGGGAGAAGACTCGAAGCTGACCTTCAAGAAACCCTCCGCCGAGTTCTACGTGTTGTTTGATGCCGGCCCCGGCCACGTGGTGGAAATCGACCAAGCGGATATCCAGCCCCAATGAGCCGTACAACCCAAGTCGTGCGCCCGGCCGGCGCCGGGCACGAAACCCTGTATGTCCTGCTGTTGTGCCTGATCATCCTCGCCGTTGCCGGCACGGTGGTGGCCTTGCGCGGTGAAAACCAGGAGATCGCCGCCGTGCCCAGCCACCAACTGGACGCCCGCCGCGACCTCAGCGCCGCCGAGCAAGGCATCTACGCCGACCTGCGGGTGACCCTGGATGAAATCCACTTGCTGCAGGAGGAACACAGCGCTCTGCCGACGCCTGAACAGCTGGCCGAAGAGGGCTTCGCGCCCTTTGCCCAGGACGCCAGTTCGGTGAGCCGTGGCGACCACCGCTGGCAGTTGCTGGACGCGGCCTATCTGGGCCTGAGCCAGACGCCGGACCTCAGCGGTTCGCTGTTGATGCGCATCCGCGGCGCCGAGCCGGATATCTGGCTCAACCGCAGCGCCCACCTCACCGCCCCCACCGACCTCACTGACCAGGCGCTGATCAGCGCGGGCTGGCAGCAGGTAGTCGCGCAATTCGATGCCGGTGTCACCCGCCAGCATCGTCACTGAATTCACGTTGCAGCCGAGAGAAGACCATGTCTATTTCATCTCCATTATTACGTCTGGTGCTGGTCGGCCTGATCACCGTGCTGCTGGCCCCGTTCGCCAGTGCCGACCCGGCAAAGCGCCTGCGCATCGGCATCACCCTGCACCCGTATTACAGCTACGTCGCCAATATCGTCGGCGACAAGGCTGAAGTTGTCCCGCTGATCCCGGCCGGTTTCAATCCCCATGCCTACGAACCCCGCGCCGAAGACATCAAACGCATCGGCACCCTTGATGTGATCGTGCTCAACGGCGTCGGCCATGACGATTTCGCCGACCGCATGATCGCCACCAGCGAGCGCCCGGACATCCCGGTGATCGAGGCCAACGCCAACGTGCCGCTGCTGGCCGCCACCGGCAACGCTGCGCGCGGTGCCGGCAAGGTGGTCAACCCGCACACCTTCCTGTCCATCAGCGCCTCGATTGCCCAGGTGAACAACATTGCCCGGGAACTGGGCAAGCTCGACCCGGACAACGCCAAGACCTACACCCAGAACGCCCGCGCCTACGGCAAGCGCCTGCGCCAGATGCGCGCCGACGCCCTGGCCAAGCTCACCAGCGCGCCCAACCCCGACCTGCGGGTGGCCACCGTGCACGCGGCATATGACTACCTGCTGCGGGAATTCGGCCTGGAAGTCACCGCCGTGGTGGAACCGGCCCACGGCATCGAGCCGAGCCCCAGCCAGTTGAAGAAAACCATCGACCAACTGCGGGAACTGGACGTGAAAGTGATCTTCTCGGAGATGGATTTCCCGTCCAGCTACGTCGACACCATCCAGCGTGAATCCGGGGTGAAGCTGTACCCGCTGTCGCATATTTCCTATGGCGACTACAGCGCGGAAAAATACGAAGTGGAAATGACCGGCAACCTCAACACCGTGGTGCGGGCGATTCAGGAGTCCGGGGCATGACGGCGGCTGAACACCTGAGTGTGGCCAGCGTTGGCCCGACCCTCGACTTCGATAACGTCGCGCTGACCCTGGGCCGTACGGTGATCCTCGATGCAGTGAGTTTCCAGGTGCAGCCCGGCAGCATCCATGCGCTGGTGGGCCCCAACGGCGGCGGCAAAAGCTCGCTGATCAAGACCCTGCTGGGGCAAACGCCGCACCAGGGCCAGTTGAGCCTGCATTGGCCGGATGCACCCGGCACCATCGGCTACGTGCCCCAGGCGCTGGAGTTCGACCGGGGCTTGCCGATGACCGTCGACGATTTCATGGCCGCGATGTGCCAGCGGCGTCCGGCGTTTCTCGGGCTGTCCAAACATTACGCCGCCGCGATTGGCGACGCACTGGAACGGGTCGGCATGCAGGACAAGCGCAAGCGGCGCATGGGTGCGCTGTCTGGCGGTGAACGCCAGCGGGTGCTGTTGGCCCAGGGCTTGATCCCGGCACCGCAATTGCTGGTGCTGGACGAACCGATGTCGGCGCTGGACGAAGCCGGGATCCAGGTGTTCGAGCGGCTGCTGAACGACTGGCGCCAGGCCGGGATCACCGTGCTGTGGATCGAACACGACCTGGAAGCCGTCGGCCGCCTGGCCGATCGCGTCACCGGCCTGAACCGCCGTGTGCTGTTCGACGCCACGCCGAAAGAGGCACTGACCCCGGACCGCCTGCTGACCCTGTTCTCCACCCACCCACGGAGCCCGGCCTTATGAGCTATGAAGCCTTTCGTCTGATGGTCCAGGGCTGGGCGTCTTCCGGGTATCTGCCGGAAGCGCTGGCCTATGGATTTGTAGTCAACGCCCTGCTCGCCGGCCTGCTGATCGGCCCGGTGCTGGGTGGTTTGGGCACCCTGGTGGTGGTCAAGCGCTTTGCGTTCTTTTCCGAAGCCGTGGGCCATGCCGCACTGACCGGCGTGGCCGTGGGCATTCTGCTGGGGGAACCGTATACCGGGCCTTACGGCAGCCTGTTCGGCTACTGCCTGCTGTTCGGGATCCTGCTCAACTACTTGCGCAACCGCACCGGCCTGGCGCCGGACACGCTGATCGGCGTATTCCTCTCGGTGTCCCTGGCCCTGGGCGCGAGCCTGCTGCTCATTCTGGCGGGCAAGATCAACGTGCACATTCTCGAAAACGTGCTGTTCGGCTCGGTGCTGACCGTCAACGGCAATGACCTGCTGGTGCTGGCGATTGTCGGCGCATTGGTGATGGCCCTGGCCCTGCCGCTGTACAACCGCATCATGCTCGCCAGCTTCAACCCGCAGTTGGCGGCGGTGCGCGGGGTGGCGGTGAAGACCCTGGACTACCTGTTCGTGATCCTGGTGACCCTGATCACCGTGGCGGCGGTCAAGGTCATCGGCGCGATCCTGGTGGGTGCGTTGCTGGTGATTCCGGCGGCCGCCGCACGCCTGTTGAGCCAGTCGCTCAAGGGCTTCTTCTGGATCTCGGTGGTGATCGCCACCGTCAGCACCCTGTGCGGGATCCTGCTGCCGATCATCTTCGACCTGCCGATTCCGTCCGGTGCCGCGATCATCCTGGTAGCCGGTATCGCCTTCGCCCTCGCCGCCATCGCCCGCGGCACGGTCCCCAGCCTGAAAGGGAATCTTGGATAATGCGCCCGATGTTTCGACCACTGCTTCTGGCCCTGGCCATCGCCACACCGGCATTCGCCGCCGACGGCGTCAAGCCACTACAGATCACCGCCAACCAAGGCGTTGGCCATGCTGCCTTGAACCAGGCCAAGGCGACAAAACCGGTGAAAGTCCTCGCCGCCTTGCCGATCACCTATGGCTTGGCGCAGGTGTTGCTCAAAGGCACTGATGTGCAGCTTGAGCGCGCGGCACCGGCCAACCTGCCCGGCTCGCGGCAAGTCGCCTATTTCACCGGGCGCGGTGCGCAGGCGCTGAACACCCTGGCGCTGGACGCCGATGCAGCCATCGGCCTGCGCTCGCTGTGGCCCGACGACCCGCTGTACCCGGTGGCCCGGCGCAGCAATATCCGCATCGTCGAAGTCGACGCCTCGCGCCCGGTGGACGGCGGCTTGCCGGGGATTGCCGTGCAGCCGGGCGCCACCGACGGCCTGAACAGCCAGCCGTGGCAAGCCAGCAACAACATGGGGCGCATGGCCGATGTGATGGCCGCCGACCTGAGCCGCCTGGCGCCCGAGGCCAAGCCGCAGATCGAAGCCAACCTGGCCGCGCTCAAGCAACGCCTGCTCAAGCTCACCGCCGACAGCGAAGCGCGACTGGCCAAGGCCGATAACCTGACGGTGGCCAGCTTGAGCGATCACTTTGGTTATCTCGTCAGTGGCTTGAACCTGGAGCTGGTCAGCACCGATGCAAGGGCGGATACCGAGTGGACACCCGAGGCGTTGCAGCAACTGAGCGAAGGCTTGAAGGAGAATGAGGTGGCCGTGGTGCTGCATCACCGCAAGCCAAGCGATGCAGTGCAGGCGGCGGTCACGGCGGGCGGGGCGAAGTTGCTGGTGCTGGGCACCGATGGCGCCGACCCGGTGGCGGAACTGGAAGGCAATGTGGATCAGGTGATCAAGGCGCTGTAACGCGCCTCTCACCGGCGAAACACAGTAAATGTGGGAGCGGGCTTGCTCGCGAATGCGGTGTGACAGTCAACACATACGGTGACTGAAAC
>NZ_JBSVWQ010000238.1:0-8586 GCF_054071215.1 Pseudomonas sp. SDO5522_S412
GCGAAGCCGCCCCAAAAAAGCCAGGGCCGCTTCGCAGCCCAGCGGGAGCAAGCTCCCTCGCCACAACAGCTCGACGAACTTAGGCCTTGGCGCCACGCTCAATCGCAAACCCGGCCCAGGTCTGGCTCACTGGCATCAGCTCCAGGCGGTTGATGTTCACGTGTGCCGGGGTGTTAAGCACCCAGAAGATCGTATCCGCAATGTCCTGCGGCTGGATCGGCTCGGCACCGGCATAAGTCGCGTCATAACGCGCCTGGTCACCGGCAAAGCGCACCAGCGAGAACTCACTCTCACACAGGCCCGGCTCGATGTTGGTCACGCGCACGCCGGTGCCCTGCAGGTCGCAACGCAGGTTCAGCGAGAACTGTTTGACGAAGGCCTTGGTGCCGCCATACACGTGGCTGCCCGGGTACGGGTAGCTGCCGGCAATGGAACCGAGGTTGATGATGCCGGCGCCACGGCCGTGGGCGATCAAGCGCGGCAACAGCAGGCTGGTGGTGGTCAGCAGGCCCTTGATGTTGGTGTCGACCATGGTTTCCCAATCGTCGAGGCTGCACTTCGGCGCAGGGTCGGTGCCCACCGCCAGGCCGGCGTTGTTGATCAGCCCGCGCAGCGTGGCAAAGGACGGCGGCAGGTTGGCGATCGCCTCTTCCATGGCCTTGCGGTCACGCACGTCCACCACCAGGCCGAGCACTTCGGTCTGCTTGGAAAGCTCGGCGCACAGGGCGTTCAAGCGCTCTGCGCGGCGGCCGGTGAGCACCAGTTTCCAGCCGGCTTCGGCAAAACGGCGGGCACAGGCTTCGCCAAAACCGGAGGTCGCGCCAGTAATAAACAGCGTATCGGACATGGTGTTCTCCTTGCGGGGCTACGAGGTAAAAAATCAGCCAGCAGAATGCCCGGCTGCCGGGCTGGCGGCAACTGATACACGCTGTGGACACAGGTGAATGCCGCTCATGCTGTACGAAATTCAACCAATCGCCCGAAAGCCATACAGGCCGTGGCGTGCAGCCATGTGCGCGCACCTTATCCACAGCCCCGTCCACAGTCTTTGGGGGCAAGTACAAAAGCTGAAAGCCGCGCTACACAAGGCTTTCAGCGCGATTCAAAAAGTTTTTTGCTTGACCTTGCGCAGCCCGTATGTAGCCCGGTTCAAAACGGTGCAACCAGGACGATGGCTCCAGGCCAGTCATTCCGGCCTCTGCGGCACTCTTTCCAGAGTTTAGTCACAGACTTATCCACAGGCCGGAGTGACATATTCCGGTCATATACCTGTGTCTTTAAACAGGTTGACAAAACCCTCGGGTGGTCACGAAAAACTCACTGATCAATAAACAACCACCACGCTGCAAGCCGCGAAAACAAAGGCCTCCAGCCAGCTACTCCCACGTTACCCACAGCCGGTTCCACAGTGCTTGGGGACAAGTCAAAACTGTGACAAAACAGGGATTTGCGGCGGCTATATGTCGCGCTTTGGCAGGTGCCTGGATTTGTTGTCCACAATTTCAGGAAAGCACTGTGGATGATCGTTCCCACGCTCTGCGTGGGAATGCAGGCCGGGACGCTCCGCGTCCCAAAGCGTGACGCAGAGCGTCACAAGAGGCGTTCCCACGCGGAGCGTGGGAACGATCAGACATTGGACCTGCGAACGACTTAATGCCCGCCGAGGTAGGCGTTACGCACCTCCTCATTCACCAGCAGCTCCTTGCCGGTGCCGGTAAGGCGAATCTCGCCGTTGACCATCACGTACGCCCGGTCCGACAGCCGCAACGCATGGTTGGCGTTCTGCTCCACCAGGAAGATGGTCATGCCGGTAGACGCCAGCTCCCGCAGCGTGGAAAAGATCTGCTTCACCACGATCGGCGCCAGCCCCAGGCTCGGCTCGTCCAGCAGCAACAGCTTGGGCCGGCTCATCAGTGCGCGGGCGATGGCAAGCATCTGCTGTTCACCACCGGACATGGTCATCGCCCGCTGGTTGCGCCGCTCCTTGAGCCGCGGGAACAGCTCGAACATGCGCTGCATGTCTTCGGTGGCGAACTTGTCGCCAATCGGGATGGTGCCCATCAGCAGGTTTTCCTCGACGGTCATGTCGGGGAACACCCGCCGCCCTTCCGGCGACTGCGCAATGCCGTTGGAGGCGATGTAGTGGGACGACTTGTGGGTAATGTCGACGCCGCGGTAGATGATCTGCCCGGACTCGGCCCGTGGCTGGCCAAAGATCGACATCAGCAGCGTGGATTTACCCGCGCCGTTGGAGCCGATCAGGCTCACGGTTTCGCCTTCGTTGATGTGCAGCGAAACTTTCTTCAGGGCCTGGATCGGGCCGTAGAACACGTCCAGGTCTTTCAGTTCGAGGATTGGCTCACTCATACCAGTTCCTCTTCGTCAGCGCCCAGATAAGCCGCGATCACCTTCGGATCATTGCGGATCGCTTCCGGCCCGCCCTCGGCAATCACGTTGCCGTGGTCCAGCACCACGATGTGGTCGGAAATACTCATCACCATGCCCATGTCGTGTTCGATCAGCACCACCGTCAGGTCGTGCTCGTCCCGCAGCAGGCGAATCATCGCGCTGAGGGCTTCGGTTTCCTGGGGGTTGAGGCCGGCGGCCGGTTCGTCGAGGCAAATAATCTGCGGCCGGGTGCACATGGCACGGGCGATTTCCAGGCGGCGCTGCTGGCCGTAGGACAGCTCGCCGGCCAGGCGGTTGGCGCAGTCCACCAGGTCCACCACTTCCAGCCAGTAGAACGCATGGTCGAGGGCGTCGCTTTCAGCCTTGCGGTAGCCCTTGGTATTGAGGATGCCCGCGAGCATGTTGCGGTTGACCCACATGTGCTGGGCCACCAGCAGGTTCTCCACCACCGACATTTCCTTGAACAGGCGAATGTTCTGGAAGGTGCGCGCCAAACCCGCCCGGTTCACCAGGTGAGTGCCGCCGAACATCTTGTAGAACACCCGGCTGACGAAGCTTTTCGGCGAGACAAAGTCGGTGGCCTTGAAGCGCTCGCCCAGCAGTTGGATCACGTTGGTCTGCTTGCCGCGCACATTGAGTTCGATCTTGCCGCCGGAGGCTTTGTAGAAACCGGTCAGGCAGTTGAACACGGTGGTCTTGCCGGCACCGTTGGGACCGATCAGGGCGAAGATCGAGTTGCGCTTGACCTTGAGACTTACGTCGCTCAAGGCCTTGATGCCACCAAAGTGCATCATCAGGTGTTCCACGGAAAGAACGACTTCCTTGCTCATGGCGCCACTCCTTTACGCGGGACGACACCGGTACGGCTGATACGAATCAGGCCTCGTGGTCGCCAGATCATCATCACCACCATCAACACGCCGAAGAGCAGCACGCGGTACTCGGAGAAGCTGCGCAGCAGCTCCGGCGCCACCGTCAGCACGAACGCGGCAATCACCACGCCGACGGTCGAGCCCATGCCGCCCAATACCACGATGGCGAGGATCAGCGCCGACTCGAAGAAGGTGAACGACGACGGGTTGACGAAGCCCTGGTAGCTGGCGAAAAACACCCCGGCCAGACCGGCAGTGGACGCGCCGATGGTGAACGCCGAGAGCTTCACCAGCACGTGGTTGAGGCCCATGGAACGGCAGGCGATTTCGTCTTCGCGCAAGGCTTCCCACGCGCGGCCCACCGGCATGCGGGTCAGGCGGTGCTTGATGTACAGCACCAGCAGCACTACCAGGAACAGCACGATGTAGATGAACAGGAATTTGATGTTGGGGTTGTAGTCGATGCCGAAGAACTCGTGGAACGGCACCCCGCCATCCTTCGCCTTGCGCACGAACTCCAGGCCGAAAAACGTCGGCGAGGGCACCGGCATGCCGTTCGGGCCACCGGTAAACGACAGCCAGTTATTCAGCACCAGGCGGATGATTTCACCGAAGCCCAGGGTCACGATCGCCAGGTAATCGCCGTGCATTCGCAGCACCGGAAACCCGAGTATGCACCCCGCCAGCGCCGCACAAATCGCCGCCAGCGGCAGCACCGACCAGAAGCCCAGGCCGAGGTACTGGTAACCCAGCGCCAGGCCATAGGCGCCGATGGCATAGAACGCCACGTAACCCAGGTCGAGCAACCCGGCCAGGCCGACCACGATGTTCAGGCCAAGGCCCAGCAACACGTAGATCAGCCCGAGGATCACCACGGTCAGCAGGTATTTGTTGGCAAAGAACGGGAACACGATGGCAATCACGATCAACGCCGGGATGATCCAGCGCAGGCGCGACTTGTAGTCCGGCTTGAGTACATGCACACCGGAGCCGGTGCTTTCAAACCCTTGCAGAATCCGCAGGCCCCTTGGGGTTTGCAGGAACAGGCTCATGGCGAACCGGCCGACCATCACGATGGCCACCAGGATGCCGACACGCGCCGGTTGCAGGTTGAAGCTGTAGCCGTCGAGGACCACGCCGACGATCGGACCGAACACGATCAGCGAAATCAGCCCGGCGAGTACCGCATCGACGACACTTTTCTTGATATCGATAGAGTAGGCAGCAGACATAGTTATACCTTCGCCACGAGTGGGCGACCGAGCAGGCCCTGGGGACGGAAAATCAGGATCACCACCAGCAGGGAGAAACTGAACACGTCTTTGTAGTCAGAGTTGATCAACCCCGAGAACAGCGACTCGGAAATACCCAGGATGATCCCGCCCAGCATGGCCCCAGGCAGGGAGCCGATGCCGCCGAGTACCGCTGCGGTAAATGCCTTGATGCCGATGATGAAGCCGGCATAGAAGTCGAACGTGCCGTAGTTCAGGGTGATCAGCACACCGGCCAGCGCGGCCATGGCGGCACCAATCACGAATACGTAGGAGATGACCCGGTCGGTGTTGATACCGAGGATCGACGCCATCTTGCGGTCTTGCTGGGTAGCGCGGCACATGCGGCCGAGCTTGGTGTACTTGATGATGTAGGTCAGCAGGCCCATGCCGACGAACGCGGCCACCAGGATGAACACCTTGGTGTAGGTCAATTGCACGAAGCCGGTGCCGATATCGACTCTCCAGGCGCCGGCCAGCAGCGTCGGGATGCCTTGTTGCTTGGCGCCCTGGGCGATCTGCGCGTAGTTCTGCAGGATCAGCGAAATACCGATGGCGCTGATCAGCGGTGCCAGTCGGGTGGAGTTGCGCAGCGGTTTGTAGGCGACACGCTCGATGACCCAGCCGTAGACGCCGGTGACGACGACGGTGAAGATCAGGGTGCCAAGGATGAGCAGCGGGAAGGATTCGATGCCGAAGTAAGCCAGCAGTGCCAGACTGATCGCCGCGAGGTAAGCGGAAATCATATAAACCTCGCCATGGGCGAAGTTGATCATGCCAATGATGCCATAGACCATTGTGTAGCCGATGGCGATCAAGCCATAGACCGACCCGAGGGTCAGCCCATTGACCAGTTGCTGCAGGAAAATACCATCCATAACGCAATCTCACGCAGTGAGAGCCTGCACACCTGTGGGTGTGCGGATCTTCTAGGAGGAAAAGACAGACACAAAAGGGGCTGGCAACCAAGTCCCCGTGTGGGAGCTGGCGTGTGTGGGGGCCGGGCTTGCCCGCGATAGCGACACCTCGGAATGTCAGTCAACCCGAGGTGACGCTATCGCAGGCAAGCCAGCTCCCACAAAAGCCCGGTTCCCACAGGGTCAAGTGGCGTCTAACCCATCGCGCTAACTATTACTTCTGCTTTTCCAGCTGGTGATACTTGCCGTCCTTGTCCCACTGGTAAACCACATAGTCGGAGATTTTCAGGTCGCCCTTGGCGTCCCAGTTCTTCTCGCCCATGACGGTTTTGACCGGGTGGGATTTCAGCCATTTGGCTGCGTCTTCGCCCTTGTCGGACTTGGCGCCATTGAAACCGGCGGCCAGGGCCTGGATCGAGGCGTAGGCGTACAGGGTGTAGCCTTCAGGCTCGGTGCCATTTTTGCGGAACTCTTCCACCACGGTCTTGCTGTCTGGCAGCAGGCGTGGGTCGGCGCCGAAGGTCATGTACACGCCATCCACGTACTGTGCACCACCGGCGGTGGCCACCAGTTCGTCGGTCACCACGCCGTCATCGGACATGAACTTGACGTCTTTCAGGCCGGCTTCACGAATCTGCCGAACCAGTGGGCCGGCTTCCGGGTGCAGGCCGCCGAAGTACACGACGTCAGCACCGGTGGAGCGGATCTTGGTAACCAAGGCGCTGAAATCTTTCTCGCCACGGGTCAGGCCTTCTTCCAGCACCGGCTTCACACCGCGCTTGGTCAACTGCGCCGCAGTGGCGTCGGCCAGGCCTTTGCCGTAGGTGTCCTTGTCGTTGATAACGGCAACTTTCTTGCCCTTGAGCACGTCGACGATGTAGTCGCCGGCCACGATGCCTTGCTGATCGTCACGACCACACATGCGGAACACGGCCGACAGGCCACGCTCGGTAACCTGCGGGTTGGTGGAGCCCGGGGTGATCATGATCACGCCCGCATCGGCATACACCTCGGAGGCTGGGATAGTGTTCGACGAGCAGAAGTGCCCGACCACGCCAATCACTTTGTCCTGGTCAACCAGGCGGTTGGCCACGGCCACAGCCTGCTTGGGTTCGCAGGCGTCATCGCCGGCCACCAGCTTGATCTGCTCGCCGTTGATGCCGCCGGCCTTGTTGATGACATCGGCTGCCGCCTGGGCACCTTTCATGTACTGCTCACCAAATGCCGCATTGGCGCCGGTCATCGGCCCCGCTACGCCAATCTTCACATCAGCTTGAGCAAACGCAGAAACACCCAGCGCCGCAGCAACGGCGAGGGCTAGAAAACCTTTCTTGTAAAACGTCTGGGACATGAGTGGTGCTCCGAGGTTTTTGTTGAATTGGCACTGCAGCTTCACTTCAAAAACTTTCGGAGAAAGCCCAGAGCAAGCGTCGTGCCATTACGTTTTTATTATTCAAAAAGACACGGTGTCATTGTTATTGCAGGTTTTTGGGCGCCTTTTGATTGGACGTGCAACCGTCTATCTCAACCAGGTGCAACCATTGGACCTATAAAGTGCAACCCGACCAATCAAGCACTGCAACCCGGCCACTAAACGGCCACCCTTAAACATGTAACAGCGTGCGTAACGGAAGTGCACATTTACAGTGCGTTACTGCTACGACTCGCACCAATACAGATTAGTAGCCGGCTAAGAAAATGCAGGCTTCTGAGGGGTATTTCGTTGATCAGATCACGATCCGCAGGCATTGGCCCGCGTGATACAGCGAGAATCCCGCCTCGTACAAACAGCTGCGCAGGCCCACACCGGCCAACGGCTGCATCGGCGCAAAGGGGATCGGCAGTGCCTGTGGATCCTGGTGACACAGATAATCCGCGAAGGCTTTGCCCACGACACTGCCGGTCGTCACCCCGCGCCCGTTATAACCGGTGACCGCCACCAGCCCGGGCGCCGGCTCGAACAGGCGCATCAAGTGGTCCGGGGTGAACGCGATGCAGCCGGTCCAGGTGCACTCCCACTGCACCGGTTTGAGGTACGGGAAGTAGTGCTGTTGCACCCGATCGGCCCAGGCCTTGAGGAACCACGCGGGTTTCTGGTTGCCGTTGCCCAGGCTGCCGAGCAGCAGGCGGCCTTCGGCGTCGCGGCGGATGCTGCTGAGTACCTGGCGAGTGTCCCAGGAGCCTTGGCCGCCCGGAAGGATTTGTTGGGCGGCGTCGTCGGTCAGAGGGGCCGACGCCACCTGATAGTAATAACCGGGGAAGAAGTTGCGGCGCAGTTCGGTCCACTCGCCTTCGGTGTAGGCGTTCGAAGCGATCACCACCTGTTCAGCCTGCACCGAGCCTTGGGCAGTCTGCACAGACCAGTGCTGGCCCTGGCGTTCCAGTTGGGTGACTGGGGAGTGATCGAACAACTGTCCGCCGAGCCCGACGGCGGCATTGGCCAAACCACTGGTGTAGGCCATCGGGTTCAAGGTGCCGGCCCGCCGGTCGAGCAAGGCGGCAGCAATCTTTTTGGTACCGGTGGCTTGTTCGCATGCAGCGCCGGTCAACAGCTCCACCGGTGCACCGCGACGCTTCCACTGTTCTTCACGACTGCGCAAATCCGCCTCGCCACGGGCGTTGTGCGCCATGTGCAAGGTGCCCTCGCGACGCAGTTGGCAGTCGATGTTGTATTTGTCGATCAGGCTGAACACCAGGGACGGTGCCGCGCCGAGCATGCGGTTGAGCTGGCTGCCCACCGCGGTACCAAAACCGGCTTCGATCTCGTCCGGGGGAATCCACATCCCTGCATTGACCAGCCCTACGTTGCGCCCCGAACCACCGTGGCCGGTGCGATGGGCCTCGAGTACGGCGACACTTTTTCCTTGTTCCAGCAAGTGAATGGCTGCCGACAAACCGGTGATGCCGGCGCCGATCACGCACACATCCACTTTTACCTCGCCCTTGAGCGCGGCACGATCCGGCCGGCCAGGAGTGAGTTGTTCCCACAAGCATGCTTCGCGTAATGCCATTGCCAGACTCCGATGAGACCTAACAAACCACTTTTCCGAATTGTAAATACGGTCAAATGTGGGAGCGGGCTTGCTCGCGAAAGCGGTGGATCAGATAAGCATTCGT
>NZ_JBSVWQ010000239.1:0-8471 GCF_054071215.1 Pseudomonas sp. SDO5522_S412
AGCGTTTTGCTTACTTTTGCGCTGTTCAAAAGTGAGCCGCTGTAAGAGCGGAACCCATATCAGCCATCACCCAAATAACGGATATGTACTCACCCCAGGGTCCGTAACAAAACCGTCATCCCCCTGGGCTAGGCTCGCGGGCTTGAATGCCCCCGAGTCCCAATCCATGTTCAAAGGCCTCCTATACGCCGCGCTGCTGTTCACCCTGACAGCCCACGCCGAAACCTGGCCGGAGAAGGAATGGTCCCAAGGCCAGCCCCTGACCGGCCCGGCCGCCAAGGCCTTGGATGACTACGCCTTCCCACCCCGCGATGACACCACCCGCAAGGGCGTCCGCACCGACGCCTTGCTGGTCATCCGCGACGGCCAGATCATCTACGAACGCTACGCCGCCCCCACCACCGCCAGCACCCCGCACCTGACCTGGTCCATCAGCAAAAGCCTGATGGCCACCGTGCTCGGCGTGGCCTTCGGCGAAAACCGCTTCAAACTCACCGACCCCGCCGCGCGCTTTTACCCGCCGATGAAACAACACCCCGGCGTGACCATGGCCGACCTGCTGCACTGGGCCTCGGGCCTCGACTGGCAGGAAGACTACGAATACGCCCCGCTGAAATCCTCGGTGGTCGCCATGCTCTACACCCGCGGCCACCACGACATGGCCGAGTTCGCCGCCGACACCGCGACCTACAGCGCCCCCGGCCAGGCATTCCGCTACTCCAGTGGCGACAGCAATATCCTGTCCGCCACCCTCAAGGGCATGCTCGGCCACAAGGCCTACGTCGACTACCCATGGACCGCCCTGTTCCAGCCACTGGGCATCCACAACGCCACCTGGGAAAGCGATGCCGAGGAAACCTTCGTCGCGTCCTCATACGCCTACCTCACCGCCCGCGACCTGGCCCGCGTCGGCCTGTTGATGCAGCGCGACGGCCGTTGGGGCGAGCAACAGTTGCTGCCCAAGGAGTGGGTTGCGTTCAATCGCCAACCGTTCGACAAGTACAAGGCGGGCCAGGACGAAGCCGTTCCGGGCGGCCAATGGTGGCTCAACCGCGAAGTGCAGGGTGCCGCCAGACCCTGGCCGGACGCGCCCGCCGACACCTTCGCCGCCCTCGGCCACTGGGGGCAGGCGCTCTACGTGATGCCCGAAAAACAGCTGGTCATCGTGCGCTACGGTGACGACCGCGACGGCAGCTATCGCCACAACGAACTCCTCAAGCGCGTCCTTGCAGCGGTGCAACCATGATCCGCCGTCATCCCTTCGTCAGTCTGTTGATCCTGCTGTTACTCGTGTTGCTCGGCTGGGTCTGGCACGAGCGGGTCAACCTGCAAGCCTTCCCCGACATCATCGCGGCCTACACCGCCAAGGAGTACTGTTCCTGCCGATATGTGGAGGGCAATCCCGCTGATTATTGCCAGGGTTATGTGAAGCAATACGTGCCCACCAGCGCCTTCACCGACAACCCTGAAAAACACCTCGTGACCGCCAGCGGCCTGGGCCGCGCCCACAGTGCCCAATGGCTGGGCCAGCGCGAGGGCTGCCGCCTCTTGCCCTAATGCAGCCACAGGTGGGGCTGAGGTTCCACAGGGTGGAACCACCTTTGATTGTCCTCCTGCGCACATCGCGGTTATCTGGCGGTGTGCAACGAAAAAGAACGGGAACACCCGCCTGCGAGGAGAATCACCATGAGCCCACACCAGCACATCCTGGATTGGCTGAGCGATGTCGCCAGCGACCTGCACGCCGTGCGTCAGGACATTCACGCCCACCCCGAACTGGGTTTTGAAGAAAACCGCACCTCCGCCCTGGTGGCGCAATCGCTGCGTAACTGGGGCTACGAAGTCCACACCGGCATCGGCCAGACCGGCGTGGTGGGTGTGCTGCGCAATGGCAGCAGCTCGCGCAAGCTCGGTATCCGCGCCGACATGGACGCGTTGCCGATCATCGAAAACACCGGCGCCAGCTACAGCAGCCAACACGCCGGCTGCATGCATGCCTGCGGTCATGACGGCCACACCACCATGCTGCTGGGCGCCGCGCGTTACCTGGCCGCGACCCGTCAATTCGACGGCACCCTGAACCTGATTTTCCAGCCCGCCGAAGAAGGCCAGGGCGGCGCCGAAGCCATGCTCGCCGACGGCTTGCTGGAGCGTTTTCCCTGCGACGCACTCTTCGGCATGCACAACATGCCGGGCTTGCCCGCCGGCCATCTGGGTCTGCGGGTCGGGCCGATGATGGCTTCCCAGGACCTGCTCACCGTGACCCTCGAAGGCGTCGGCGGCCATGGCTCCATGCCGCACCTGACGGTCGACCCGCTGGTGGCCGCCGCCAGTATGGTCATGGCGTTGCAGACCGTGGTGGCGCGCAATATCAATGCCCAGGAAGCCGCAGTAGTGACCGTCGGTGCCCTGCAAGCGGGCCAGGCTGCCAACGTGATTCCCCAGCAAGCACTATTGCGTTTGAGCCTGCGTGCCCTGGATGCGAACGTGCGTGAGCTGATGCTGGAGCGGGTCAAGGCGATCATCCTGACCCAGGCCGCGAGCTTCGGCTGCACCGCGCAGATCGAACATCGGCCGGCCTATCCGGTGCTGGTCAACCACCCCGAAGAAACCGAATTCGCCCGCCAGGTCGGCGTCGCCCTGCTGGGTGAAGATGCCGTCGACGGCAACACCACCAAGCTGATGGGCAGCGAAGACTTCGCCTGGATGCTGCAGCGCTGCCCCGGCAGCTACCTGTTTATCGGCAACGGCGTCTCGCGGCCGATGGTCCACAACCCCGCCTATGACTTCAACGACGACATCCTGTTGACCGGCGCCGCCTACTGGGGCGCGCTGGCCGAGAGCTGGCTCAAGCCCGCCTGACGACCTCTTTTTTCTGCCGCTGGACCCTTTCCCAACAGGTTGAATGGAGTGTTCCTCATGCAGACTGCAAAACAGGGCGTATCCCGCACCCGCCAGGTCGTGGCGGCGGTGATCGGCAATGCGCTGGAATGGTATGACTTCATCGTTTACGGCTTTCTCGCCAGCATCATCGCCCGGCAATTTTTCCCGTCGGAGGATGAATACGCCTCGCTGCTGATGGCCCTGGCCACCTTTGGCGTCGGCTTCTTCATGCGCCCGGTGGGCGGGATTCTGCTGGGCATGTATTCGGACCGTAAAGGCCGCAAGGCTGCGATGCAACTGATCATCCGGTTGATGACCATCTCCATCGCCCTGATCGCTTTCGCCCCCAGCTATGCTGCCATCGGCATGGGCGCGCCGATGCTGATCGTGGTTGCGCGCATGCTCCAGGGCTTTGCTACCGGCGGTGAATACGCCAGTGCCACGGCGTTCCTGGTGGAGAGCGCGCCGGCCCATCGCAAGGGCCTGTACGGTTCCTGGCAGTTGGTGGGACAGTGCCTGGCGGTGTTCGGCGGCGCGGCGATGGTGGCGTTGGTCACGCACTTCTTCGAGCCGCAAACCCTTGAAGTCTGGGGCTGGCGCCTGCCGTTCATCTTCGGCTTGCTGATCGGTCCCGTGGGCTTGTGGATCCGCCGGCACATGGAAGACCCCGAGGAATTTATCGAGTCACGCAAACAGGCCAAGGGTGCGGCGCCGAGCTTGATGGACGTCATCCGCGATCACCGCCGCAGCATCCTCGTGTCGATGGGCCTGGCCTGTGGTGCAACGGTGTCGTTCTACGTGGTGCTGGTGAATATGCCGACCTTCGCCCACAAGAACCTCGGCCTGCCGCTGGACCAGGTATTGATGGTACAGATGTTCGCGGTGGCGCTGATGACCGTGGTGATTCCGCTGTCCGGCCTGCTGTCGGATCGGTTCGGTCGGCGTCCGGTATTGATGGCGTTCACCCTGGCGTTTTTTGTGATGGTGTACCCGCTGTATGTGTGGGTCGCGGCGGCACCGTCCATCGAGCGTTTGCTGGTGATGCAGGTGATGTTGTGCACTGCCATCGGCGGCTTTTTCGGCCCGGCGCCGACGGCCCTGGCCGAGCAGTTTCCCATCGAAGTACGCTCCACCGGGGTGTCGGTGGCTTACAACGTGGCGGTGATGGTATTCGGGGGCTTTGCGCCGTTGATCGTCACCTGGCTCAGCAAGGTGCTGGGCACGCCGGTAGCCCCGGCATTTTATGTGCTGTTCGCTTGCGTCCTGACGCTGCTGGGCACTTACTGCATGCATGAGGCGCCACGGGCGAAACGACCGGCGCCGTTTTCCAGCGAGGTGAAACCTTGAGTATTGTTGAACTGGATGCCATCGAACTGTCTCGGGCGATCCATGCGCGGCAGGTGTCCTGCCATGAAGTGATGCAGGCGTATCTGGCCCAGGTCGAACGCTTCAACCCGACGGTGAATGCGCTGGTCTCGCTGCGCTCCCATGAGGACGTGCTGGCCGAAGCGGCGCAGCGTGATCGCGAGTTGGACCAAGGCCAATCCCGTGGCTGGATGCACGGCATGCCCCAGGCCATCAAGGACCTGGCGGCGACCCAGGGCCTGCGCACCACCCTCGGTTCGCCGCTGTTCGCCGAGCATGTTCCTCAAGAAGATGCGATCAGCGTGGCGCGGGTACGGGCCAGCGGCGCGATCATCATCGGCAAGACCAACGTGCCGGAATTTGGCCTGGGCTCGCAGACCTACAACAGCGTGTTCGGCACCACCGGCAACGCCTATGACCCGCGCCTGGTGGCCGGTGGCAGCAGCGGCGGCGCGGCGGTGGCGCTGGCATTGCGCATGCTGCCGGTAGCGGATGGCAGCGACATGATGGGCTCGCTGCGAAACCCGGGGGCGTTCAATAACGTATTTGGCCTGCGTCCGTCCCAGGGTCGGGTGCCTCACGGGCCGGCGCCGGAGCTGTTCGTCCAGCAACTGGCCACGGAAGGCCCGATGGGTCGCAGCGTGGCGGATGTGGCGCGGCTGCTGAGTGTGCAGGCCGGCTACGACCCTCGGGTGCCGCTGTCGCTCAAGGAGGATCCGGCGATGTTTGGCGAGCCGTTGCAGCGCGACTTCAAGGGTGCACGCTTGGGCTGGCTCGGGGATTACAACGGTTACCTGCCGATGGAAGACGGCGTGATGAGCCTGTGCGAATCGGCCCTCAAGGACTTCGCTGCGCTGGGTTGCGAGGTCGAGCACTGCCAACCGGAATTTTCTCTGGAACGGCTGTGGCAGACCTGGCTGGTGCACCGCCATTGGCTGATCCAGGGCTCCCTCGGCGCGGCGTACGCCGACCCGCAAAAACGTGCACTGCTCAAGCCGGAGGCGCAATGGGAAGTGCAGGGCGGATTGCAACTGAGTGCGGCGGACGTTTACCAGGCTTCGATCAACCGCAGCGACTGGTACCGCGCCCTCGGCAAACTGTTCGAACGTTACGATTTCCTGTTGCTGCCCACCGCCCAAGTGTTCCCTTTCGATGCACAACAAGCCTGGCCATGCCTCGTCGCAGGGCGCGAGATGGACACCTACCACCGCTGGATGGAAGTGGTGATCGGCCCCACACTGGCCGGCCTGCCGAGCATGAACGTGCCGGTGGGTTTCAACCCCCGGGGCTTGCCCATGGGCCTGCAGATCATCGGCCCGGCCCAGGCGGACAGGGCGGTGTTGCAACTGGCGTACGCCCACGAACAACTGACCCACTGGGTGCAGCGGCGACCGCCTGCTTGCCTCTCGGCGACCGGTTGAGCCGCGACGGGCCTGTATCTTGCTGTGAAATCAGATCATCCATCGGCATCAAGGAGATCGACACATGGGCAGCGACGCCGAGACGGGAACCGTACGCTCAGTAGGGCGGGCACTGGCGATCATCGAATTGCTCGGCGAGCATCAGGCGCTGGGGCTGGAAGAGTTGCATTACCTGACTCACCTGCCCAAGGCCACGGTCTCGCGGATGCTGCTGACCTTGCAGGAACAGGGCTGGATCTATCGTGGCCTCAGCGACCGGCGTTACCGCCTGCGGGCCAGACGGTTGTTCGGCGACACCCAGCAACGCTTCAAGCGCCAACTGGTGGAAAGCGCCGCGCCGTGGCTGCTGGACCTCAGCGAGCGCACCGGCCTGGTGGTGGACCTGTCGAGCTTCGACGGCGAACGCCTGGAGGTGATGGAAAGCGCGATCCCCACGGTGCTGCGCAAGCTCTACCCGAACAATTGCCAGATCGTCGGCCAGCACGCCAGCCTGTTTCATTCGGCCATGGGCAAGGCGTGCCTGTCGCAACTGTCGGCGGATGAAGTGCAGCGCCTGGCAGGCCGTGAGCATGTGGCGGAAGACGATCAATACCGGGCGTGTGAACAATCCCAGCACCAGGGGTTTGGTCAACGCACCGAAGGCTACTGGGAATACCCGGTGCGCCTGCCGTTCCTGATTCGCGCGGTGGCCTTGCCGGTGCGGGCCAATGGCCGGTTGGTGGGCAGCATGGCGCTGCATTGGCCGATGGATCAGGCACCGGTGGAACGGGTGCTGAGCCTGCACCTGGCCAGCCTGGAGTCGACGATTCGCGATGTGCAGCAGGCGTTGGCCTGACCACCGTTCCCCCGTAGGAGCGAGCTTGCTCGCGAAGAACTCACAGGCACCGCGTTCATTCAGAATGCCCGCGTCATCGTTGGCAACCTTCGCGAGCAAGCTCGCTCCTACAGGAGGTCTTTGTTACTGTTCGCCCAGGTTTTTTGCCCCAAGAGTCTTTATGTCCCTGTTCAAACCCATGGCCTTCCTGCTGCTGGCCGCTGCCGCCGTGCCTGCCCACGCCGACTGGTACCTGGACAACGAGTCCTCGCGCCTGTCGTTCGTCACCACCAAGAACACCGACATCGCTGAAGTGCAGCGCTTCCTGGTGCTGCATGGCAAGGTCGACAGCAAAGGCGCGGCGCAGCTGGAAGTCGAACTGGAGTCGATCAACAGCGGCATCCCGCTGCGCGACGAGCGCATGCGCAATGAGCTGTTCGAGATCAAGACCTACCCGGACGCGGTGATCAATGCGCAGATCAACCTGCAACCGATCAACGACCTGGCCCCCGGCGCGCAATACGAGCTGCGCCTGCCGCTGTCGGTGACCCTGCACGGCAAGACCCAGACCTACAGCACCGAATTGCTGGCGACCCGCCTGGATGACCGACGCTTCCAGGTGGTCACCCTGGAGCCATTGGTGGTGCACGCCGAGGATTTCGATTTGCTGCCGGGGGTAGCCGCATTGCGCAAGGCCGCCGGGCTGTCGCAGATCAGCCTGTCGGTGCCGGTGGGTGCGGTACTGATTTTCACGGCGCGCTGACATGAGCGGCGCAGTGTTCCCGTGGCGCAGCGCCAACCGTTTCGAGCTGATGGTCGACGGCCCGAGTTTCTTCCCACGCATGCTGGAAGGTATCGCCCAGGCTGAGCAACAGGTGGCGCTGGAGCTGTATCTGGTGGAGGCGGGCGCGTGTGCCGAGGCGATGGTTCAGGCCCTGGTGGCGGCCGCCGAACGTGGCGTGCGCGTACGTTGCCTGTTCGATGACTACGGCAGCCTGGCGTTTACCCTGGGCCTGCGTCGGCGGTTGATCGATGCCGGGGTGGACCTGCGATTCTACAACCGCCTGAGCTGGCGCCGCTGGATGCGCAACCTCTATCGGGACCACCGCAAGCTGTTGTTGATCGACCAGACCATCGCCGTGGTTGGCGGCACCGGCGTGACGGATGAATTCTGGACGCCCGGGGAAGACACCGCCGACTGGCACGAAGTGATGGTGCAGATTCGTGGCCCGCTGGTGCTGGATTGGCAGGCGTTGTTCGACCGTCAGTGGCTGGCGAACGACGATCGTAGAGCCTGGAAACCGGCCACGCATTTTGGCCTGCCACGGTTGCCCAAGGTGCCAGCGACAGGACCGGGGCTGGGGCGTGTGGCCTATGCCGACGCCCGCCAGCATCGGGATATCTTGCAGTCACTGATCCGTGCGCTGAACAGCGGCCACCAGCGTATCTGGCTGGCCACGCCGTATTTCCTGCCGACCTGGAGCGTACGGCGTGCCCTGCGCCGGGCGGCGGGGCGCGGGGTGGATGTGCGTTTACTGTTGACCGGGCCACGTACCGATCACCCGTCGGTGCGGTATGCCGGGCACCGTTACTACCCGCGTTTGCTCAAATCCGGGGTGCAGATCTTTGAATACCAGCCGTGCTTCCTGCACTTGAAAATGGTGCTGGTGGACGATTGGGTGAGCATTGGCTCGTGCAACTTCGACCACTGGAATCTGCGCTTCAACCTGGAAGCGAACCTGGAAGCGTTGGACCCGGAATTGACGTTGGCAGTGGTGGCGAGTTTCGAGCGGGATTTTGCCCTGAGCCAGGCGGTGAGCCTTGAGGCATGGCAGTCGCGGCCGTTGTGGCGGCGGGTGAAGCAGCGGGTGTGGGGGTGGATTGATCGGTTGGTGGTCAACCTGCTGGACCGCCGCGGATAAGCCAGAATACCCCAATCAAATGTGGGAGCGGGCTTGCTCGCGAAAGCGGTGGATCAGCCAAACTTC
>NZ_JBSVWQ010000240.1:0-8470 GCF_054071215.1 Pseudomonas sp. SDO5522_S412
GTCGTTAACGATGACGCGGGCATCCTGAATGAACGCGGCGCTCTCAGGTTCTTCGCGAGCAAGCCCGCTCCCACAGAAAAGCAGCTCTGCTTTCGCCCTGGATCTTGCCTCTGTTTTTAACACTCAAGCCGGCCGGTAGGCCGCTGTGCTTTTGCTTTTGACCTTGATCTGACTGCCCCAATGAGCCCGAGGCCGAACGCAGGCAGTGCGAAGCGGGCCGCTGTAAGAGCGGAACCATAAGCGGCCGTTACCGAAATAACGGATATGCCCCCCACCTCAAATCCACCCCAACCAACTCCAATACGTAGCCGCAAACACCAACATCAACCCATACCCAATCAACGTCACCAAAATCCCGACCTTGGCAAACTGCCGCGCGGTAAACGTGCCGGTCCCCAAACACACCATATTCTGCGGCGCATTGATGGGCAGGATAAACCCGTAGCTCATCACAAACCCCAGCAACATCGTCATCCCCAGCCGACTGAACTCCCCGGGCAACGTCTGCAACACCGCAATCAAAATCGGCAACAACGCCGAGGTCAACGCCGTGGCACTGGCAAACCCCAAATGAATCACGATCAAAAACACCCCCAGAATCGCAAACACCCCCAGCGGCCCCACCTGGTCCAACCCGGTATGCGCCACCACCTGCGACCCCAGCCACTGCCCCGCCTGGGTGGTCAGCAACGCCGTACCCAGGCTGATGCCAACCCCAAACACAATCACCGTGCCCCACGGAATCCGCGACTGCACATCCTTCCAGGTCATCACCCCAATCCCCGGCATCAGCAAGAACACCAGCCCGGCATACGTCGTCGAGGTCGTATCAAAGCTGTGCAACCGCCCCTCAGTCGCCCACGCCAGCAACAGCAGTACCGACACCGTCAGCAAGCGCTTCTGCGGCCCCGTCATCGGCCCGATGTCCACCAGCGATTGCGCCACCGCCTCCTTGCCTCCGGGAATGCTGTCACTCTCCGGCGGCAGCAGCTTCAACACCAAAAACAACAACACCGCCGACATGATCAGCGCCCACGGCGCCCCGGCGATCAACCAGTCGATCCACGACACCCGCTGCCCCAGCATCTTGTCCATGAAGCCAACCGTCAGCAGGTTCTGCGCCGCCGCCGTCTGGATACCGACGTTCCAGATGCTCGTACCCTGGGCCACGACGATCATGATCCCGGCCGCAATATTCGAACGCTTGTCCACGCCAAACGCGGCAATCACCCCCATCATGATCGGCACCACACACGCACTGCGGGCCGTGGCGCTGGGCACCACCAGGCTCAAGAGGATGGTCACGGCAACTGCCCCGACGAGAATGCCCCGGGGTGCTGGTACCCACGCGGGTCAGGGTGACCAACGCGATGCGCCGGTCCAGCCCGGTATGGGTCATGGCTGCGGCGATAAACAGCGCGCCGGCCACCAGCGCCAGCGCCGGGTTGGAAAACCCCGTCAACGCCATGCTGATCGCCGGGCTGGAACCGATCAGGTGCGTCGGGTCTTGCAGCGACGGCGCAGTGCCGAGCAAAAACGCCATCAACGAGGTGATCATGATCGCGCTGGCCTCGTAGGAGACCGCTTCGGTGATCCATACCACCACCGCAAACGCGAGGATCGCCAGCATCCGGTGCCCGGCCACCGGCAAGTCGGCCGGCAGCGGCAACAGCAGCACGCCGACCATCACCAGTACGCCGACCACCAGGCCCAGGGGCAACTTGAATGAAGCAGCTGTTGTTGCGGGGGCACTCATGGGGTTCTCCGTCGGCCGTGAAATCTGGCCCACAGCATGAGGCAAAGCGTCACGCCCGGTGTTGACGGGTATCAAGTGGCTAGGCCAATAACTGGGTCAACACCGCCCGCAACTTGCCGGGCTTGACCGGCTTGTTGAGCAATGGCACGTCCAGGCGCTGCAATGCACGGCGGCATTGGTCGGTGCGGTCGGCGGTGATAATCACTGCCGGAATCCTGCAGCCAAAATGCTCGCGCAACTGGTGCACGACCTCACAGCCCACCACGCCATGGTCCAGGTGATAGTCCGCGAGAATCAGCTCCGGTGCCCTGCCCTGCAACGCAACCAGTGCGCCGGCCTGATCGGTCGCAGTGACCACTTCGCAGCCCCACTGCCCAAGCAGCGCGCTCATGCTGTCGAGGATGCCGACTTCGTTATCCAGCACCAGCAGCCGCCTCCCCGGCAGCGGGTTGCCGGTGCTCGGTTGCGCGGCCACCACACTGATGGGCAGCGGCATGTCCTCGCTGATGGGGACTTCGATGCTGAACATCGAACCGCGCCCCGGCCACGAACGCACCGCCACCGGATAACCGAGGACCTCGGCGATACGTTCGACAATCGCCAACCCCAGTCCCACGCCCTTGCGGTCGGCGGCGCGGCCCACGTCCAGTTGATTGAACTCCAGGAAGATGGCGTCCAGGCGGTCCGCCGCAATTCCGCGCCCGGTGTCCCACACCTCCAGGCGCAACCGCTCACCCCGGCGGCGGGCGCCCAGCAGGATGGAGCCCGCGCTCGTGTAGCGGCAGGCGTTGCTGAGGAAATTGCGCAGGATCCGCGTCACCAGCCGCAGGTCGGTGTTGATTGCGTAATGGCCTGTACGCGCCCGCAGGTTCAGCCCGGACGCCGCGGCCACCGACTGGAATTCCGAGACCAGCGGCGCGAACAGTTCGTCGAGACGGTACAGGGCGATGTCCGGCTTGACCGCCGCTTGATCGAGTCGGGAAATGTCCAGCAAGTCGGTGAGCAAATCCTCGGCGCCTTCCAGGGCCTGATGGGTGCGCTCCACCAACACGTGTTCGACGCTGGGCAAGTTGCGCTCGCGCAGGGTGGAAATCAGCAAGCGTGCGGCGTTGAGGGGTTGCAGCAGGTCATGACTGGCGGCGGCAAGGTATTTGTCCTTGCTGCGGTTGGCGGCCTGGGCGGCATCCCGAGCATCGCGCAAGTCCTGCTCGATCTTCTCGCGCTGGGCGATTTGCTGTTGCAGGTTGCGGTTGGCTTCCAGCAACTCGTCGGTACGCGCCGCGACCCGCTGTTCCAATTCGTCGTTGAGGCGGATGTAGCGATTGCGCTCGGCTTCCAGCTCGTCGAGGCGCGCGGTCAGTTCGGGGTAATGACTCTTGCGCGCCGAGTGGTTGCCCAGCCCCAGGAGCCCCGCGAGTGCCCGTTGCTGATCGTCAGAGAGCTTCGCCATAGACGACCTCGACGTCACGCTGGCTGGATTCACGCGGGTTGGTAAGGATGCACGGGTCGTGCATGGCGTGCTGCGACAGAAAGGGAATGTCCGCCACTCGAATCCCATGCAGGCCGAGGGTTTCATGGAAGCCGATCGCATGCTTCAACGCGATCAAATGGTCCACCAGCCGGCCGCAGATTTGCCGGTGGTTGAGGCCCCGGCAATCAATGCCGAAGGTCTCGGCAATCACCTTGAAACGCTCCGGTGCCGCGCTGTAGTTGAACGCCACCACATGTTCCACCAGCACCGCGTTGCACAGGCCATGGGGCAGGTCGAGAAAGCCGCCAAGGCTGTGGGACATGGCATGCACCGCGCCGAGGATCGCGTTGGAAAACGCCAGCCCGGCCTGCATGCTGCCCAGCATGATTTTCTCCCGCAGGGCGATGTCGCCGGGGTTGGCGATCATCTGCACCAGGTTGCCATTGATCAGGCGCATGGCTTCCAGCGCGTGGGGATCGGTCAGCGGGCCGTGGCCGGTGGACACGAAGGCCTCGATGGCATGCACCAGCGCGTCGATGCCGGTACAGGCCGAGAGAAACGGGTCCATGCTCGCCGTGGTTTCCGGGTCGATCAGTGAAACATCGGGCACCACCGCTTTGCTGACGATGGAGAACTTCATGCGCTCCTGCTGGTTGGAAATGATCACGAACTGCGAGACATCCGCCGAGGAGCCCGCGGTGGTCGGGATCAGGATCAGCGGCGGGCTCGGCACGCGGATGGTGTCGACGCCTTCGAAGTCGAGGATGCTGCAGCCATGGGCGACCACGATGCCGATGGCCTTGCCGCAGTCCATCGGGCTGCCGCCACCGACGGCGACGATCACGTCGCAATGGTTTTCACGGTAGACCTCGGCGCCGAGCATCACCTCTTCAACCCGGGGGTTGGGCGAAACGGCGGTGTACAGGCAGTAGTCGATGCCGATGGCTTGCAGGCTGGCCTCGACATCGGCCACCCAGCCGACAGCAACCACGCCGGGATCACTCACCACCAACACCTTGCGCGCGCCAAAGGTCTTGGCGTAGTTGCCTACGTTGTGCCGGCAGCCGGCGCCAAAGATGATTTCAGGGGAAACGAATTTACGCAGGAGACTCAGGTTCGGGCTCATTGGTAAGCCTGTTTTTATTATTCTGGAAGATGCGCTCCACACTAACCCATCCGACACTGAATGCAATCAGACCAATGGGTGGCGCTGAAACCGCGACGTACGGCACGATCTACTACTTTGGTACTGATTCCCCTCTCTATCGTCGCATTTCCAAGGCATCGAGACTGGCATGTAATGGGCGCATGACCCTATGGATCGGACCTGCTTGAATAAGCAAAAATAATAAGGCGAACGTCCATGTACAAAATTCTGATAGCCGACGATCACCCACTGTTTCGCGAGGCGATCCACAACGTCATCAGCGACGGGTTCCCGGGCAGCGAAGTGATGGAAACCGGCGACCTGGACAGCGCCCTGGCCCTGAGCCAGGAGCACGACGACCTGGATCTGATCCTGCTGGACCTGAACATGCCGGGCATGCACGGCCTCAATGGCCTGATCAACCTGCGCAACGAGTCGCCGACGATTCCGGTGGTGATCGTGTCCGCCGAGCAGGACAAGCAGGTCGTGCTGCAAGCCATCACCTATGGCGCGGTGGGGTTCATCACCAAGTCCTCGCCCAGGCTGCAGATGACCGAGGCAATCCAACAGATTCTCAACGGCAATGTGTATTTGCCGCCGGAGATTATTCGCAGCCAGAAAATCGGCGGGCAACGCCGCATGAATGATTGCCTGGGGCTTGCGCCGGAGCTGCTGCAGGCCCTGACCCGCAAGCAATTGCTGGTGCTGGAGCGGATGACCAAGGGTGACTCGAACAAGCAAATCGCCTATAGCCTGGAGATTGCCGAGACCACGGTGAAGGCCCATGTCTCGGCGATCCTGCGCAAGTTGAACGTGCACAATCGGGTGCAGGCGATTCTCAGCGCCGGGGACATCGACTTTGGTGCCTACCTGCGGCGCTGATACCCGTAGGGGCGGGATGCTGACCGCATTTCAAGGCACCTGAATGAGGGCCCGAAACAGCATGCCCGCCGCCACCAGCACACACAGGGTGGCAAAACCCACCTGCAAGGTGCGCGCCTTGATCACCGAGCACAGGCGCCGCCCCGCCAACATGCCGACAATGCTCGACCCGATAAACACCCAGCCCATCGGCTCGATACTGACCCCGGCATGAAACGCGCCGATCACACCGATCAACGAGATCAGGCTGATCACCATCAGCGAGGTGGCGACGATGCCGCGCATCTGCACATCGGTCAGTTGCTTGAACGCCGGTACGATCAGGAAGCCGCCGCCCACGCCGAGCAAGCCCGACACCGCACCGGTCACTGCGCCGAGTGCTGCCAGGGTGGCGGTGCATTTGGCGGTCCAGGAAAAGCGCCCGGTCTGTTGGTCGAGCATGCAGTTCTTCTGGCCCCACGACGCGGTGCCGTGGTCGCTCGGCCCGGCCTCAAGCTTCTCCCGTTGCAGCATGCGCCAGGCCACCAGCACCATCAGCGCACTGAACAGGCCCATCAGGACGTTCTCCGACATCTGGTGGGCGAAGAAAACCCCCAGCGGCGAAAACAGCGCGCCAAGGAGCGCAATCAGCAGCGCCGCGCGGTAACGCACCAGGCCATGGCGCAAACCGTCGACAGCCCCCACGGCAGCGGCCGCGCCCACCGCGAACAACGACACGGGCGCGGCCTGGGTCATGGTCAACCCCAGCCCCAATACCAGGGCCGGGACACCAAGAATGCCGCCTCCGGCACCGGTCAAGCCCATGACCAACCCCATCAACACGCCCAGAAAACTTGCCAGCAGCATAGGGTTGCCTCAATCCACCTTGGCCAGACGGGTCAGCCACTCGCGGCCCTTGAGCATGCCGTTCCAGTAGAACCACGGCAGGAAACTCGCCTTGAGGAACCACGCCGAACGCCGCGCCACAGTCGGGTCGAGGGGAAAGGTCGGCAGCAACTTGCCGCCATAGCCAAACTCGGCCAGCACCACCTTGCCCTTCTCCACGGTCAGCGGGCAGGAGCCATAGCCGTCGTACTTGAGGGGCAACGGTGCCTGTCTGCGCAGGGCCAGCAGGTTTTCCGCCACCACCACGATTTGCTTGCGCACCGCCGCGGCGGTCTTGGCGTTGGTGGTGGAACACACATCGCCCAGGCCGAAGATGTGCGGGTAGCGCAGGTGTTGCAGGCTCTGGGGATTCACTTCGCACCAGCCGGCGGCATCGGCCAGGGGGCTGTGGCGAATGAAGTCCGGCGAGACCTGTGGCGGGACGACGTGCAGCAGGTCGAAGGTTTTCTCTTCGACGCGCACATTGCCTTCGGCGTCCTTGATTTCGAACCAGGCCTTGCGCGCGGGGCCGTCGACCTTGACCAGGTTGGAGTTGAATGCCAGCTGCGCCGAGTACTTTTCAACGTACTTCATCAGCGGCGGCACGAAGGTCGGCACGCCGAACAAGGCAGCGCCGGCCAGGTTGAATTCGACCTTGATGTTTTTCAGGTCACCCTGGCGGAGCCAGTGATCGCACGACAGGTACATGGCTTTTTGCGGAGCGCCGGCACATTTGATCGGCATGGCCGGTTGGGTAAAGATCGCCTTGCCATGCTTGAGTTGCTGCACCAGTTGCCAGGTGTAGGCGGCGTGTTCATAGCTGTAGTTGGACGTTACGCCATGCTGGCCGAGGGTCTCTTGCAGGCCTTCGATCTTCTCCCAGGCCAGGCGCAGGCCCGGGCACACGATGAGGTTCTTCCAGCTGACGCGCTGGCCACTGTCGAGCACCAGGGTTTGCTCGTCGGGCAGTAATTCGCTGACCGCGGCCTGGATCCAGGTGACGCCGTTGGGCAGCACGTCGGCCATGGGGCGCACGGTCCTGGTAACGTCATAAGCCCCACCGCCCACCAGGGTCCAGGCCGGCTGGTAGTAGTGGTGGTCGCTGGGCTCGATCAGGATGATGTTCAGGTGCGGGTCGCGCTTGAGCAGGCTGGCCAGCAGGCCGATGCCTGCCGAGCCGCCACCGATGACAACGATATCGCCACTGATGGTAGGTCCCCAGTGTTGGTCGTTCATGGTCTATGGCCTTTTTCAGTTAATGCACGCAAGGGTCGTTGCCGTATGGCACCACGCCCTAGCTGTTTGCCACCACGATGCCATCCTTTGCCTCGGGTCCTTTAATTCACTTAAGCTCACAAGGTTATGTGGAAACCTAACTGAATGTAAGTCGCCATTAGCTATCTGGGAAACCCGTCATGTCAGCGTTGATTCAATCCTTTCTGGACGAGGCGTCGTCGACCTACACCTACGTCGTCTATGAAACGGACGGTGGCCCATGCGCCATCGTTGATTCGGTGCTCAACTACGACCCGGCCTCCGGACGCACCGGCACCGGCCAGGCGGACAAGGTGATCGCGTTTGTGCGCGAGCATGGCTTGCAGGTGCAGTGGTTGCTGGAAACCCACGCCCATGCGGATCATCTGTCGGCTGCGCCTTATTTGCGTCGCCAACTGGGGGGCAAGATCGCGATTGGCCAGTCCATCAGCAAGGTGCAGGGAGTGTTCAAGAACCTGTTCAACCTGGAGCCGGAGTTTCGGGTGGATGGGTCGCAGTTCGACCATCTGTTCGCGCCGGATGAGGTGTTTCACATCGGCAACCTGAAGGCCCAGGCGCTGCATGTGCCGGGGCATACGCCGGCGGATATGGCTTACCTGATTGATGACCAGTTGATTCTGGTGGGCGACACGCTGTTCATGCCGGACGTGGGCACGGCGCGCTGCGATTTCCCTGGTGGGGATGCGCGCCAGCTGTATGGGTCGATGCGCAAGTTGTTGGCCTTCGCGCCTGAAACCCGCCTTTATGTGTGCCATGACTATCCGCCCGAAGGACGCGCAGCCAAGTGCCTGACCACGGTGGCTGAACAGCGGGCGGGGAATATTCATGTGCATGACGGGGTGGATGAGGCGGCGTTTGTCGAGATGCGCACCACGCGGGATGCCGGGTTGGGCATGCCCACGCTGTTGTTGCCGGCGATTCAGGTGAATGTGCGGGCCGGGGTGATGCCGCCGGCGGAAGGAAATGGGGTGGTTTATTTGAAGATTCCCCTCAACCAGCTTTGAAATGCACTACAAAATGTGGGAGCGGGCTTGCTCGCGAATGCGGTGTATCAGTCTATATTTTCGGTGACTGA
>NZ_JBSVWQ010000241.1:0-8453 GCF_054071215.1 Pseudomonas sp. SDO5522_S412
GCCGGCATTCCGGGCGTTTGCCAAAAGTGACCCGCTGTAAGAGCGGAACCATAAGTCGCCGTTACCTAAATAACGGATATGCCCCCAAGCAACCGCTCAGCGCCCCCTAGCGAACAATCTTGTCCACCTGAATCCCCAGCTTCTTCAACCGATACCAAAAACTGCGCTCGGAAATCCCGATCTTCTGCGCCGCCGCAGCCTGCACCCCGTTGCTCTCCTGCAACGCAGCCATGATGTAAGCCTTCTCCACCTCAGCCAGCGCCGCATCCAGATCCTGCGGCACACCCGGCCCGTTGCTGAGTATCGCGCCCACCCCATCCTCAGCAGGCGTCGAAGCAAACAGATACGCCGGCAAATCAATATCCTCGATCACCGGCGTCGCCGCGACAATGGTCGCCCGCTCCACACAGTTCTGCAGCTCACGAATATTGCCCGGCCAGGAATACGCCGCCATGGCCTGCAACGCCTCGGGGCTGAAACCGGTGATGCGTTTGCCCGCCGTGGCACTCAAGGTCTGGGCAAAGTGCCGGGCCAGCGGCGCGATATCTTCCACCCGCTCACGCAAGGCCGGCAGCGGAATCGGAAATACGTTCAAGCGGTAGTAAAGGTCTTCACGAAACTCTTTGTTCGCCACCGCATCCAGCAAATTCTTGTTGGTGGCAGCGATCACTCGCACATCCACCTTGCGCTCGCGCGGGTCACCCACCGGCTCGATCACCCGCTCCTGCAAGGCCCGCAGGATTTTCGCCTGCAACGCCAACGGCATGTCACCCACTTCATCGAGAAACAACGTGCCCTTGTCGGCCTGCATGAAGCGCCCGACCCGATCCGCCACGGCGCCAGTGAAGGCGCCCTTGCGGTGGCCGAACATCTCGCTTTCCAGCAAACCTTCGGGGATTGCCGCGCAGTTGACCGCCACAAACGGCTTATCGGCGCGGTTGCCGTGCTTGTGAATGGCGCGGGCGACCATCTCCTTGCCGGTGCCGCTTTCGCCCGTCAGCAGCACCGTAGCGTTGCTGTCGCGCACCGAGTCCACGGCGTGCAGCACGCGGCGAAACGCCGGGCTGTCGCCCACCAGGCTGTCGAACTGCGCATGTTCATCCAACTCGGCACGCATGCGCGCGTTGTCGCGCATGATGTCGCGAAACTGCAGGGCCTTCGCCACCGTGATGTCCAGCTCGTCGATATCGAAGGGCTTGGCGATATAGTCGTAGGCGCCGTTGCGCATCGACTGCACCGCGTTCTTCACGGTGCTGTAGGCGGTCATCACGATCACCGGCAGTTGCGGGTAGCGCACCTTGATTTCCGCCAGCAGCGCCGGCCCGTCCATGCCGGGCATGCGCCAGTCGCTGATCACCAGGTCGATGTCTTCCTGCTCCAGCACCTTGAGCGCGTGCAGGCCGTTGCCGGCGGTAAACACCTGGATCCCGCTCTGGCTCAAGGCCGACGAAAGCAAGTCACAGAGCTTGGGTTCGTCGTCAACTACCAATACGTTATGCGTCATCACCATCCTCATCATCGCCGTCGTCTGCACCCTGGGCCGGAATGTACAGGCTGAAGGTGGCGCCGGCATCTGTCTCGCTGACACATTCGATGCTGCCGTCATGACTTTCCATGATCGAGAACACTTTGGCCAGACCCAAGCCCGTGCCCGAGGCCTTGGTGGTGACGAATGGTGTGAAGATCCGCTCGATCATGTCCGGCGCAATGCCCTCGCCGGTATCGCCGATGCTGATCACCGTGTTGCCGCCCACGCTGTGGATGCCCAGGGTCAGGCGCCCGCCTCCGGGCATGGCGTCGATGGCGTTGAGAATCAGGTTCAGGCACGCCTGCTTGAGCTGCTTGGCATCGGCATAAATCGTCGCGCCGGGAGCCGCATCATCAATTTGCGCGTCGATGTTATGGGTCGCAAGCTCAGGCCCGCAGAAGCCGAGGATCTCCTCCACCACCGGGCGTGCCGCCTGCAAGGTGCGCAGCGGTGCACTGGGTTTGGCGAAGTCGAGGAATTCGGTGATCAGGTCGTTGATCCGGCTGACTTCGCTGATCACGTATTCGAGGTGACGCTTGTCGGTTTCCGGCAAATCGGCGCGGCGATGCAGCAACTGGGTGGCCGTCTTGATAATGCCCAGCGGGTTGCGAATTTCATGGGCCAGGCCCATCGCGACTTCGCCCAGTGCATGCAGGCGGTCGCGGCGGCGCAGTTGCGCTTCCAGGTGATGCAACTCACCGAGGCGCTCGGTCATGTGGTTGAAGGTGCTGCTCAGTTGCGCCAGCTCGTCGCCGCCGCTGACCGCCACACGGTGCTGATAGTTACCCGAGATCACCGCGCTGACGCCTTCGGACAGATCCCGCAATGGCCGGGTCAGGCGCTGGGACACCAGCATGCCCGCACCAAGGGACAACGCCGAGCTGAGCAGGAAGATCAACACGAACAGATTGCTCTGGTTCACCAGGCCCACCAGGCTGGTATGGCGCAGCAAGCCACTGAAGATCACCCCTTGCAGCTCGCCGGCATCGTTGAAGATCGGCCAGTACAAACCGCTGTAGTTGTTGGTGAATTGTTCGCTGGGTTGCTTGGTGCTGCGCAGCGCGGATTCGATACTCGAAGGAATCCGCGTGGGGTGATCGACGAAGCGCTGGGTGGAGAAAATCTCCGAAAACCCGGTGGGGTTGGCCAGGTACAAGCGCAGGTCGAGGGAATGCACATCGGCCACGCTGGTCAGGAAACTGCTGTCCAGATAAGTGGCCACCAGCAGTTGGTAATCGACGCCGTCCTCGCTGGTCTCGAAGGTGGACACCACAACCCCGGTGGTCACGCCACCCACCTGGACCGTCTGCAACACCGCATTACTGGCCAGGTTGATTTGCTTGACGATGTCATCGGCGGCGGTGGTAAACACGATTTTGTGGTCACTGCTGCGGATCAGCGCCACCACGTCGATGTCGGTGGCGGCGGCAATATCGGCGGTCAGCTTGTCGTGTTTCTCGGCCTGGCGCGACGACGGCGGTTTGGTATAGCGCAGGAACAGTTGGGCAACCCGGGCGTTGTCGTGGAGGATGTCGCCGATCTCGTCCTTGACGATCTTGGTCGACTCCTGCAGCCAGATGCGCACGTTGCTGTCGAAGATCTGCGACAACGTCGTGGCGGCCAGCTCCGCCGCGATCATCGTCGGAATTACCGTCACCAGCCAGAACGCCAACACCAGCTTGCGCTGGACGCTCCAACGCGAAATGGCAAAGGGGCGGGCTTTTTGGCGGGTCTTGTTGATCATCAGGTTTCGCTTATCGCAGCAGCCATGGCAGGGTCGGATCGATCCGGTCGGAGAAACACTTTTGCAACGAACAGCGCACGGTTGACCAGCCAGTTACGGTGGCGGAAAAACATGCTGTTGCCCTGGAACTCGCAGCCCAGCAGCAACTTGCTGGCATAGCCGGCCTGACCACATTCATATAACGCAATATCGTTGCGAATACAGTAGTCGATGTTGGTTAACCAACTGCGCACCGCCAGGCTGTATTCGCGACTGTAGTCACTGTCTTCGCCGAAAAACTTGTCAATCAGGCGATCCCGGTTAAGCAGGATCAGGTTGAACGCCACCAGTTGCTCGTCCACCCAATAAAGCACACAGACCGCACGTTCCTGCAGCTGTTCAAGGATACCGGTGAAATAGCCTGCCGGCAGTCGCTCGAACTGCAGGTCGGAGCGTTCCAGGGTGGCCTCATACAGCGCCATGATGCGCGGCAGTACGTCGTCGATGTTGCGTCGCCACTCGACACGCGGGCCCGGCGCACGCAGTTTGCGGCGCAGGTCCTTGCGGGTGGCTTTGTCCAGCGAACCGAGGTAGGCGTCCACTGAACCAAAAGGGATCGGCAACAAGGCCGTTGGCAGGCTGGGCATGCTCTGGAAACCCGCGCCAAGGCAGCTGTTTGACCAGCCTTCGTCCCTGGTCGGTGCATCCTTGACCGCCACCAGCCCGACGCCGAACGTATCGGCATCCTGGCGCGCGGCAGCGAGCAATTGCGCAAGCAGAGCCTCGCGCCCTGATTCGGCAACGTGGCTGGCGATGCCCGCATTGCACTGCTCCGCCACCGGCGAGCCGATGGCATACAGGCCCAACTTCAAAACACCCGGCCACAGTCGCTCCAGGCGCTCGGTAAAGCGCTTGCCTACGCCTGACACGGTGGTGTCGAGGCGATACCGCGTGATGAACGCCGGCGCGACCGCCACCAGCCTTGCATCGTCAAACACCGCGAGGTAGCGCCACTGAAAGTCATCAATAGCGGCGTTTTCCACGGCCACGTAATAGTCCCAATCCTCCAGGGCATCGGGAAAACAGTCGTTCCAGGCACTGCGTTCGATGGCCCGAATGGTCGAAAAGGCTTGGGCGGTGATCACGTCAAATCCTTAGGGTTCAAGCCAGCTGTCGATAATCTTCAGGTGCCTCTGTGGCGTGTGCGTGCTGCCCGACAAACTCGGCACTCAACTCGATCACCCGACGGTATTGCAGGTCGACGGTGATCATGTGGTAGCAGTTGTCCAGCAGGATCTTGGTCACGGGGCCGCCGAGATGGCGTTCCACGTAATCGGCGTTCCAACGGCTGGTGATGTCATCCTCAATGGAATGCAGCACCAGGGCCGGGGTCTTGATCGATGGCATGAGCTTCTTCACCACGGCATTCATCCAGTGCAACTCGCGCACCGTGACGCCCTCCATGGTCAAGAGACCCGCCTCGCTGCTCTCCCCTTCCTTCATCTGCCGCTCGACGATCGCCCGCAGGCGCTCGTTCTTGATGCCGTAGGGCGGCTTTTCAGTAAAGCGGAACAGGCGCACACCGAAGGGAATACGGATCAGCAAGGGCGTGATGAACGCCATCTTGTTGATGCTCCAGCCGTCGTACTTCAACGTCGTGGAGTACATCAGCAAGCCGGCAACCTGGCCGGGGAACTGCGACGCCACGTACATCGACATCACCGCGCCCATCGACAAGCCGCCGACGAATACCTGCTCGTGACGCTGTTTCACCGCGACGAAGGTCTTGCGCACGCCTTCGTACCAGTCCTGCCAGCCGGTGGCTTGCAGGTCGCTGTTGTCCCCGCAGTGGCCGGCCAGGGTCGGCACGTACACCGTGCAGTTACCGACCTTGGCCAACCCCTGGGCCACCCGACGGAGTTCCGTCGGGGTGCCCGTCAGGCCGTGGATCAACAGGATCCCAATCGGACCGCTACCGAGAACGAAGCCGGCATCACCTTCACCGAGGTCGATCTCGTGGCTGCTCACCGTTTGGTCGCTCGCACAAGCAGTTGCTCGAGCAGCTTCAGGCCCAGGTCGATTTCCGGGTAGCTGATTTCCAGCGACGGTGCCAGGGTGATCACGTTCTTGTAGTAGCCGCCCACGTCGAGGATCAGGCCGAGTTTCTGACCGTCAACCACCATGTCGCCCTTCATGCCCTCCTCGACCATGTAGTCCAGGGTCGCCTTGTCCGGAGTGAAGCCGTCCGGGCCGCAGATTTCGCAGCGCAGGGCCAGGCCCAGGCCATCGACGTCGCCGATGATCGGGAAGCGCTTTTGCAGCTCTTGCAGGCCGGCCAGGAAGTATTTGCCCTTGGCCATGACCATTGCGCCGTAGTCGACTTCGCTGGTCATCTTGAACATTTCCAGGCCTACCGCGGTGCCCAACGGGTTGGACGCGAAGGTGGAGTGAGTGGAGCCTGGCGGGAAGATCTTAGGGTTGATCAACTCTTCCTTGGCCCAGATGCCGCCCAGCGGGTTCAGGCCGTTGGTCAGCGCCTTGCCGAAGACGATCACGTCCGGCTTGACGTCGAAGTGTTCGATCGACCACAGCTTGCCGGTACGCCAGAAGCCCATCTGGATTTCGTCGACGACCATCAGGATGCCGTGCTGGTCGAGGACCTGCTTGAGCTCGCTGTAGAAGTTCATCGGCGGGATCACGTAGCCGCCGGTGCCCTGGATCGGCTCGACGTAGAAGGCGGCGTATTCGCTCTGGCCGACTTTCGGGTCCCACACACCGTTGTATTCGGTTTCGAACAGACGGGCGAACTGCTGCACGCAGTGGCTGCCGTATTCTTCCTTGGTCATGCCTTTAGGGCCGCGGAAGTGGTACGGGAACGGGATGAAGTTGGCGCGCTCGCCGAAGTGGCCATAGCGACGACGGTAGCGGTAGCTCGAAGTGATCGACGAAGCGCCAAGGGTACGGCCGTGGTAGCCGCCTTCGAAGGCGAACATCAGGCTCTTGCCGTTGGTGGCGTTACGCACCACTTTCAGGGAGTCTTCGATGGACTGCGAACCGCCCACGTTGAAGTGCACACGACCGTCGAGGCCGAATTTTTTCTTGGCGTCGACTGCGATCATTTCCGACAGCTCGATCTTGCCTTTGTGCAGGTACTGGCTGGCGATTTGCGGGAGGGTGTCGATCTGCTGTTTCAGCGCGTTGTTCAGGCGTGGGTTGGCGTAACCGAAGTTAACGGCCGAGTACCACATTTGCAGGTCGAGGTAAGCCTGGTCTTCGGTGTCCCACACGTAGGAGCCTTCGCAGCGGCTGAAAATGCGCGGCGGGTCGATGTAGTGAACGGTGTCGCCGTAGGAGCAGTACTTGGCTTCTTTATCCAGAAGAACCTGGTCTTCTGCGGTAGCGATGCGGATATCAGACATGGTGGAAGAGTTCCTGATTGTCGGAAGAGGTGCTGAAGGAGGTGGCGTTGGCGGCGATGCCCTGAGGCAGCTTGGCCAGCAATGCCGGCAGTTCGGCGAAGGTGTCGAACCGCGCGTAAGGGATGTTGTTGGTTTCGCAGTAGTCGGCCAGGCTGGCCTTGGCGAAGACGAAGTCGGCGGTGGAGGCCACGCACATGTCGGACTTGCCGTCGCCGATCACCAGCACGCGCTTGTTGCGCGGCGTGGACTTGCACTTGCAGTTGCCGGAGGCGGCACGGCAGGCGTCGCTGGCATACGGGAAGTCGATGCGCCAGCTGTTCTGGTCGACCTGGCGCAGGCGGTTGGCGAGGATCGGCAGCAAGGTCACGTAGTTGCGCGACAGAATCCGCGCGATGCCTTGTTCGATGCCATCGCTGACCACTTCAATGGAAGCGCCCAGGCCCATGACATGGTCGACGAAGTCCGGGAAGTCCGGGTCGATCTCGACGCTGTCGAAATACGCCAGCAACTCGGCCGGGGTCGCCTTGATCAGCGCCAGTTGACGGCTCAGGCATTCGCGCGAACCGATGTGCCCATCCAGCCATTCCTGCTCGATGGTTTCCCACTCGGGGCCGGCGAAGCGTTGGAGGACGTTGTCGATGACGTCGGTAGGAGTGATAGTCCCGTCGAAGTCACACACGATATGCCAGTGGATCATCTGCATTTACCTATGAAGTAGGAGCGCGCTGTTGCGCTTGCAGGGGATAGAGCATGGAGTGTGCCAAGTGCCACCAACCCCTGTTTTCAAAGGGTTTGGCGGGTATCGGAGTGTGGTTGTGTCGGAACTTGCTACAATTTTTGTAGCTTGCTACAACCTAGATGAGTGCTTGCCTAAGGCAGGGCGTTTGCGCGTTCATGCGCGCATGTTCACAAAAGGAAATGGCTCCATGTTCAGGGTTACTTTTGCTGTATTCACCGGTTTGCTGGGGCTGTGGGGCGTTTGCGGCGCTGCGCTGGCGGACGGAATTACCGGTGAAGCCGGCGCAGGCGTCAGCTATCAGCCCCACGATCCCACGGGCAGCCGCTACGAAACGCGGCCGATCCCGTATTTCGATCTGGATTGGGGGAGTGTCAGCCTGGGTACCGACGATGGGCTGACCTGGAGTGCGCTCAATACCAACGGTTTTACCGCGGGGCCCTATATCAATTACCTGCCGGGGCGCACGGCCAATGGCTCGTTGCGTGGGTTACGCGATGTTTCGGACATGGCCGAGATCGGCGGTTTCATCCAATACGCTCCGGCTGAGTTCTGGCGGGTGTATGCACAGGTGGGCCAGGCCGTGGGCGGGGCGCGTGATCAAAGCGGCGTGGTGGGCAAGCTCGGCGGCGAGTTGGGTTATCCGTTGGGGAGCGGCATTATCGGCAGCACCGGCTTGATGGCGCACTTTGCCGATGCCCGCCAGGCGCAGACGTTTTTCGGGGTGGATGCCAATGAGGCTGCGGCCTCGGGGTTTCGGCCGTATAACGCCAGTGCCGGGTTTCAGAACCTGACGTTGACGCAGAGTTTTGAGTTTCCTTTGGATGCGAAGTGGTCGCTGTTGACCAGTGCCAGTTGGATACACCTGGTGGGGTCAGCGGCCAACAGCAGCATCGTCAAGGAGACCGGGGATGTGAATCAGGGGCAGGTGCAGACGGCCATCAGCTATAAGTTTGATTGAAGCAACAGCAAAATCAAAGGCGGGCACGCTCCAAATGTGGGAGCGGGCTTGCTCGCGAAGGTCGTTAACGATGACGCGGGCATCCT
>NZ_JBSVWQ010000242.1:0-8438 GCF_054071215.1 Pseudomonas sp. SDO5522_S412
ACGGTGTGCCAGTCACTGGTTATGCTAACTGATCGACCGCCTTCGCGAGCAAGCCCGCTCCCACATTTGGATTGCGTTATTTCAGGTGGTCGGTGAGAAACCTGAAGTATTGCTGCCGAATCTCCGGAATCTCATTCGCCAAGTGATGCCTGCCACGCGGCAGCATCAACACCTCCGGTTGGTCGAACTTGCTGCGCAGCACCTTCAGGTTGTGCTGCCAGTCCACCGTCATGTCTTCCTCACCCTGCACGATCAACGGCCGCCGCGTGCTGCGTGGCGCCGCTTCAACACGTTTGATCCAGCGCGCCAGGGCGCCCACCCAGGCAGTCGGCAACTGCCGTGGCTGCAACGGGTCGGCCTCCAGGAACGGCTTGAACTGCGGGTCGTTGGTGTTATCGCTGAAGCGCCGGGCAATGCCTTTGACGAAAGGCCTGAGCAGGTAATAGCTGAGCTGCGACCAACCCCAGGCGCGAGGCCGCACCAGCGGTGACAACAGGAACGTCTTGCCCTGGGCCGGGCTGTCGACGCCATGGCTAAGCAGGTGATCCACCACAATCGCGCCGCCGGTGCTTTGCCCGAACAAGTGCCACGGCTGCGGCAATTGCAGCGCCCTGGCCTGTTCAAACAACGCCTGCACCACGTCCTGGTACACCGCAAAGTCATCAATGCTGGCCCGCTCGCCGCTGGACAGGCCATGGCCCGGCAAGTCGCAGGCGATCACCACAAAACCCTGGTCCAGCGCCCAGTCCACGGCATGCCGGTACAGGCCCATATGGTCGTAGAAGCCATGGAACAGGAACATCGTCGCCACCGGCACCGGTGGCCACCACACCTGGCAGACCACGTCGAACCCATCCACCGCAAACCGCCCCAGGCGGCTTGTCGCGGGCACCTTGCGGGCAGCGAGGTCCAGGCCGTAGAAGCGCTGGTAGACCCGGGCCTCGGCTGAAAGCGGCTGCGCGTCCACCAGTGGGCGCAAGCTTTCGCGTAGATGATCAGGGTCAAACGTAACGGGCATAAGAACTTCCAGACTGTGGCTTCAACGCATTGAACAGATGAATATCGAGCCGCGATATTCATCTGTCAGGGCAAGCATGGCAAGCTACGCGTCCTCCGAGGATTGATCCAAATGCGACAGCCCTACCGCACCACCCTCTTCGCCAGCCTGATCGTGATCATTTGCGCCGGGGTGTTGTGGGCGGCGTATGACTGGTTCCAGGGGCGCTACCTGCGGGCATTCAGTGAGCATACGGCGGTGTTTTCCGGTGACAGCCTGAGCCTGCCGGCCGAGCTTGCCGGCCCGGGCCCGATCCGCATGGTGCACTTCTGGGACCCCGCCTGCCCGTGCAATGTCGGCAACCAGCAGCACCTTGGCGAGTTGATCGAGCAGTACGCCCCCCAGGGCGTGGAGTTCTATTCCCTGCAGAAAGCCGGCAGCCACGGCCAGTTGCCCGCCACCCTGGGCTCGATGAAGGCCCTCAAGGCCGTGCCCGGTGCCCAGCATCTGCCGGCCAGCCCTGCCGTGGGCATCTGGGACCGCAGCGGCAAGCTGGCGTATTTCGGGCCCTACAGCGAAGGGTTGACGTGTAACTCCAGCAACAGCTTTATCGAGCCGATCCTGCAAGCCCTCGAAGGCGGACGCGAGGTCAATGCGACCCACACCCTGGCGGTCGGCTGTTATTGCGAGTGGAACGGGGAAACGTCTCCACCCTGACCCGGCAAGCTGAACAGACGCTGTTCGTTCGACAAACTCGAACAACTGTATCGGCACGCTCCTGTATCGTAAGCAACTAGCCGTACAAGCAGACGACACGGGAACACATGAGCCAATTAACCATCATCCTCTGGATACTCAACGTCATCGTTGATACGTCCGGCCAGTTGGCGTTCAAAGCCGCAGCCTCAGCCAGCGCCGAGCATGACGGCATGGCCCACTGGCGCCATATGCTCAAGCGTCCGTGGATCTGGCTGGGCATCATCTGCTATGTGTTCGAATTCGTGCTGTGGCTGGCCTTCCTGACACTGGTGCCGTTGTCGGTCGGGGTGATGCTGGGCTCCATCAATATTGTCGTGATCATGATTGCGGGGCGTTTCCTGTTCAAGGAAAGCCTGAGCAAATGGCGGTTGATCGGCATCATGCTGATCGCCTGTGGCGTGACCGTCGTGGGGTTCGAGTAATGAAACGGTTTTATATCCTCGGTTTTCTGTCGCTGATCATTTTCGATACCTTGGCGCAGGTCAGTTTCAAGTTCGCCTCGATTCATGCCGAACCGCTGACGATGGACGCCGCCTGGTTGATCCGCGTGTTCGGTGCGCCATGGATCTACGGCGCATTCGTGGGCTACATCGGCGCGTTTTTCACCTGGATGACGCTGTTGAAATACGCCCCGGTGGGCCCGGCGTTTGCGGCCTCCCACCTGGAGCTGATCAGCGTGACGCTGATCTCCGTCTGGCTGTTCAACGACACCCTTACCCTGCCCAAAATCGTCGGTGGCGCGCTGATTATCGCGGGCATACTGTGCCTGGCGCGCAGCGAAGACAAAGAAAGCAAGACCGTCGAGGCCGAACCCTCGCAGACGCTGGCCTCATGACGCCCGTTGTCAGCCAGCGGGAGATTCCGCCAACGGCGGGGCTTCCCCTGCGCTGGCAGGACTTGTTCAACCGCTCGGGCGACCTGGCCCGCGACCTGGCCCGACAGCTCGACATCCCGCTGCCGGCCCTGCCCTGCTCCGGCACCGCCGCGCTGATCATGGCGCTGCGGGTGTTGCAGCAGCGCACGCCGGGGCGCACCGAGCTTATCGTGCCGGCCTATACCTGCCCGCTGGTGGCCCTGGCGGCCCATCACTGCCCGCCTTTGCGCGTGGTGGCGTGCGATCTGCAGTCCGGCAGCATCGACCTGGACGAACACCAGCTGGCGCAGCTGTGCAACCAAAACACCTTGGCGATCGTCGTCACTCACCTGGCCGGGCGTGTGGCGGATGTGGAGGCTGCCAAGCGCATTGCCGAGCCACTCGGCATTGCGGTGATCGAAGACGCCGCCCAAGCCATGGGCGCACTGGATGATGGAAAAAGCGTCGGACTGAAAGGCGACATCGGCTTTTTCAGCATGGCGCTGGGCAAAGGCCTGACGACGGCTGAAGGCGGTGTGTTGTTCAGCCGGGATCCGGCGCTGCATCAGGCGTTGCACCAGCAATGCCGGCAGGACTTGCCCTTCAGCCTGCGCTGGGAAGTGCAACGCAGCGCCGAGCTGTGGGGCTATGCTGCGGCGTATCAGCCCCGCGGGCTGAGGTACGTGTACGGCAAGCCGCTGCGGGCGGCGCTGGCGCGGGGCGATGAAGTGGCGGCGGTGGGCGATGATTTTTCCGTCAACGATATTCCGTTGCACCGCCTCGGCGGCTATCGCCAGAAGGTCGGCGCCGCAGCCCTGGCACGCTTGCCCGAGCATTTGCAGCAAGGCCGCCTGCGGGCCTTGCGTCGCGTGGCGCAGCTGAGCAGCTTGCCCGGCGTGTCGGTGTTGACCGACAGCCCGGGCCAGCAAGGCACCTGGCCGTTCTTGATGGTGGTGATGCCCAGCGCACAAACCCGCGATACCGCGATGGCGCAGCTGTGGACGGCAGGCCTGGGCGTGACCCGCCTGTTCATCCACGTATTGCCGGGCTACCCGGCACTCACCCCGCTGTTACAGCAAGGCGCCGATATCCCCCGCGCGCAAAGCTTCGCCGCCCAGACACTGTCGATCAGCAATAGCCACTGGCTGACGGACGAGCTGTTCGAGCAAGTGCTGGATCATCTGCGGCGGATTCTTAAACGCTAGGCCCAGCTTTGATCGATACGGGTCAACAAGCGCGCATTCAGCTCATTCTGCTGCTGTTGCCAGATCACCACCTGGTTCTCCGGCAGCTCTTCCTGGCCATCCGACGCACTCAGCCAGCGCTTGAACTTGCTCTGGTAGTGGTAGGCGGACACGTCGCCGGTAATGTCCGCGCCAATAATGCTGCCGTGGCAGGCATCGATCAGCGCATTCAAATGCTTCTCCAGAAACTCGCCCTGGTCCCAGTTGGTATTCACCACCTGCGGGCTCAGCACGTCTTTGTCGATGGAGAGATACACCGGCAGCGAAGGGTCGAGCTGCGCCAGGAACGCGCTCATCAACTCGTCCGCGCTGGTGAATGCACGATTGCTGCGGCCTGCGCCGATCCAGTTCAACCAGCGGGTATCGACGTTGGTGTTCCAGTAGGTCAGCTTGCGTTTCACCAGCGGCGACCAGTGATTCTCCCAGGCGTGCTTAAGGGAAATGTCCGGCGAGCCAATGCCCAGCACGTGAACGTGCTCGACCTGCGGCAGGCGGCTGGCCCAGTAGACCCAGGACCCACAATGGATACCAAACGGATAACGCATGTTGTCCGGGTGGTTATCGCAAATGATCAGCTGGATCTTTTGCTGGGTGGGAAGACGGCTCAACAACAGCTGGCTGAGGTGGTGATAATCACCGCTGCCGGTAAACACACAGCCGTAGTCGCTGGGCATCTGCGCGTGCAGGGCGTTCTCCAGCTCCTTGAACTGCGCCCAGCGGCAGCCGAAACGGATCTTCTCCTGCCAGGCTTGCAACGGCAGGGTAAGGGCGCCGGGAATGTTATTCACGGCCCCGTCAAAATCGAGGATCAATGCGGGACGGGCCTGGCTCATGCGGTTTGCTCCTGCTGCCACTGGGTATCGCTTTCAAAATGGTGCCGGAAACGGTTCATCACTTTGCGCAGCAGCGGGTTCCTCACCCACACCAGATGGCGGGTAAACGTGAACTTGGCGCCGAGGCTGGACTTGACCTGTGGGTCGGTCCACCCCGCGACATAAAACTGCAGGCCCTTTTCCAGGGCGAACTCCAGGTTCACAAACCAGCTGACGAAGTACAGGTTGTGCTCCAGCGCCAGCGGGTAGTTCAGGCCGATGTACTTGTCGAGCAACTTGCCGTCTTGCTGGTAGCACAGGTTATAGCCAACCAGTTCGTCTTCGTCCCAGTAGCAGAACACATGCCCGCCGCTGTCGGCATCGGTGAGCAACTGGATGAAGAATTCGGGCGTGAGCAAGTCGAAGTGGATTTCGCTCTGTGCGTACACCGCCTTGTACAGCCGATACAGTTCCTGCTGCCATTGCTCATCGCTGAAGCGGGCATCGCCGGTGTCCAGGATCTCGATGCGCAGCTCATCACGGCTGCGCAGCTTGCGGCGGATATTGCGGCGACGGCTGTGGGACAACCGCGACAGATACTCATCCGTCGAGCTGAAGTCGATCGGTACATAGGCCAGCGCCTGGCCCTCTACATTGATGAATCCGCGCTGGGTGCAGGCCTCGATCAACGCGTGTGCGTAGCGATTGTCCTCAACGCTGAGCAGCGGAGAATCCAGCGGCACATCCTTGACGATGGTGAGCTTGCGTTGCGGTGCACACTCCTGTTGCAGCCATTGCGCCATGTCCTGTGGCGGTACGTTCAGCGGGAACGGGGAATATTCGCTGACCGTGGTGCCGATAAAACAGGTGTCGATATGCAGCCATGACTGCCACAAACGGTACCCCGGCCAACTGCGCAGGCGGCTACGCAGCTCATCGTCTGCGGTGGTCTGCAGGTCGAACCGGGTGAAAAAGTACGGCAGTCCCTGTGCTGACAGCTGGGCAGTGAAACCCACCGGCGGGTATCGCAAAAAATTGCTGATCAGCGATGGCGTTTCCATGCAGCAGGCATAAGGCACCTGTGCACGGCTGGGATCTGTCATAAATTGCATTCCGAAAGTGATAGCAAAGGCGCGCCCGGATGACGGGGTGAATCATCGCGCCGCTGGTTTCATGTAACAGAGTAAACATAATACTCCGCCTACCCGCGGCCCACTTCAGAACCCCCACTTCATGCAGCTCAGGTTCAGGGAGCACGAACCCGAGAGCATTTTCCGCAGCGCTCGCCAAACCCACTAAACTGCCCGAATCTTCACGGTGACCGACTAATAAGGGACAACCCATGAAACGCATCCTGACCGCGCTGGCCATCCTGCTCGTAGCCCTTATGGTTGGCGCCGGCTGGTACGTGTACAGCAAGCAGCCGACCCGCCAGGGCACGGTGGAGCTGGCCCATCTGCAAGGTTCGGTCACGGTGCGCTACGACGACCGAGGCGTGCCGCATATCCGCGCCGAGAACGAGACTGACCTGTACCGTGCCCTCGGCTACGTACATGCCCAGGACCGGTTGTTCCAGATGGAGATCATGCGGCGCCTGTCCCGTGGCGAGCTGGCCGAGGTGCTGGGGCCCAAGCTGCTGGAGACCGACAAGCTATTTCGCAGCCTGCGCATTCGCGAGCGCGCCTTGAGCTACGTCGAGCACATGGACCATGAGTCTGCGTCCTGGAAGGCCCTGCAAGCCTACCTGGACGGGGTCAACCAGTATCAGGACAGCCACGCCAAACCCATGGAGTTCGACGTACTGGGCATCCCCAAGCGCCCGTTCACCGCCGAAGACACCATCAGCGTCGCCGGCTACCTGGCCTACAGCTTTGCCGCAGCCTTTCGCACCGAACCCTTGCTGACCTACGTACGCGATCAGTTGGGCAACGACTACCTGAAGGTCTTCGACCTCGACTGGCAGCCCAAGGGCGCGCTGAACCTGGCGGCCGGAGACTGGAAAGACCTCGGCGCCATTGCCCAGTTGAGCGAACAGGCCATGGCCGACAACGGCCTGCCGCAGTTCGAAGGCAGCAACGCCTGGGCCATCAGCGGCAGCCGCACCAAGAGCGGCAAACCGTTGCTGGCGGGTGACCCGCATATCCGTTTCTCGGTGCCGTCGGTGTGGTACGAGGCGCAGCTGTCGGCGCCGGGCTTCGAGCTTTACGGCTATCACAACGCGCTGGTGCCGGTGGCGTTCCTGGGCCACAACAAAGATTTCGGCTGGAGCCTGACCATGTTCCAGAACGATGACCTCGACCTGATCGCCGAGAAGGTCAACCCGGACAACCCCAACCAGGTCTGGTACCACGACAAGTGGGTGGACATGACCAGCAGCGAGCAACAGATCGCGGTCAAGGGCCAGGACCCGGTAACCCTGACCCTGCGCACCTCGCCCCACGGTCCGATCATCAACGACGTGCTCGGCGAGAATGCCGGCAAGACGCCGATTGCCATGTGGTGGGCATTCCTGGATACCGAAAATCCGATCCTCGACGGTTTCTATCAGCTCAACCGTGCCGATACCCTCGCCAAAGCGCGTGCGGCGGCGGCCAAGGTCCAGGCGCCTGGCTTGAACATCGTATGGGCCAATGCCAAGGGCGATATCGGCTGGTGGGCGGCGGCGCAATTGCCGATCCGCCCGGCCGGGGTCAACCCGGGCTTTATCCTCGACGGCAGTACCGCCCAGGCGGACAAGCTCGGTTTCTACCCATTCAGCGCCAACCCCCAGGAAGAAAACCCGGCCCGCGGTTATGTGGTGTCCGCCAATGCCCAGCCGGCGTCACCCACCGGCATGCCGATCCCCGGGTATTACAACCTGGCAGACCGTGGCCAGCAGTTGAACGCGCAACTGAGCGACAACAGCGTGAAATGGGACGTGGACAACAGCCAGGCCTTGCAGCTCGGCACCACCACCGCCTACGGCCCACGGCTGCTGGCACCGCTGCTGCCGGTGCTGCGTGAGGTGGTCAAGGACCCGGCGCAGTTGAAGCTGGTGGAGCAACTGGCAGCCTGGAAAGGCGATTACCCGCTGGACTCCACCAGTGCCACGCTGTTCAACCAGTTCCTGTTCAACCTCACTGACGCGGCGTTCCACCCGAAACTGGGCGATGGGATGTTCAAGACCTTGCTCACCACTCGGGTAGTGGACGCAGCCTTGCCGCGCCTGGCCGCTTCAGCGGATTCGCCGTGGTGGGATGGCCACCGCGCCGAGACCGTCAAGCTTGCCTGGGACAACAGCCTGCAACACCTCAAGGCGACCTTTGGTGAGGATCCATCGCAGTGGCAATGGGGCAAGGCCCACACCCTGACCCACGGCCATCCACTGGGCTCGCAGAAGCCGTTGGACAAGATCGTCAACGTAGGCCCGTTTGCCGCTCCCGGCACCCATGAAGTGCCCAACAACCAATCCGCACAGATCGGCCCGGCGCCGTGGCCGGTGACGTACGGGCCGTCGACCCGGCGCCTGATTGATTTCGCCGATGCCGCACATGGGCTGACCATCAACCCGGTCGGGCAGAGTGGTGTGCCGTTCGACAAGCACTATTCCGATCAGGCGGAAACGTACATCGAAGGCGGGTATGAGCAGGCGCATTTCAATGATGAGGAAGTGACGGCGAATACCCGCAGTACGCTCAAGCTGTTGCCGGCCCGGACACCGCAATAACTGAAGAAACAAAAAACCAATGTGGGAGCGGGCTTGCTCGCGAATGCGGTGGATCAGTCAATACATC
>NZ_JBSVWQ010000243.1:0-8403 GCF_054071215.1 Pseudomonas sp. SDO5522_S412
CAGTCAAGATATCCGGTGACTGACACACCGCCTTCGCGAGCAAGCCCGCTCCCACAGTTTGATTGCATTTCAAGTTGGGGTTTTGGGGGCTTGCAGGTGCTCGGTTGGAAAAGCCTTGGCATACGCCTGGCAAACTCTCAGCACCTGCTCATCCGCAAACCGCGCCCCCACCACATGCAGCCCCACCGGCAACCCATTGGCCGCCAACCCGCACGGCACCGACGCCGCCGGTTGCTGGGTCAGGTTGAAGGGATAGGTAAACGGCGTCCACTCCATCCATTCCCCTAGTCCCGAACCCGGCGGCACATTGTGCCCGGCCTCGAACGCGGTGATCGGCATCATCGGCGAAACCAGCACATCGTAATGCTCATGGAATGCCGCCATGCGCGCCACGAGCGCTGCCCGTGCTTCCAGCGCAGCGCTGTAATCGCTGAGGCTGATCTGCTCGCCCAGTCGGGCAATGCGCAGCAACCCCGGGTCCATCAATTGCCGCTGGGCATCGCTCAACGGCCCGGCCAGGCGTGCTGCACCGGCAAACCATAAAGTATTGAACACCTCCAGCGGATCACTGAACCCCGGATCAATCTGTTCAACCTGCGCGCCCAGCTGCACCAGACCTTCTACCGCCTGGGCGACCACCCTGGCCACTTGCGGGTCCACATCGACATAACCGAAGTTCGGGCTATAGGCGATACGCAGCCCCATCAAATCAGCCCCGGCGTGCAACCATGGCGTGGTCCGGGGCGCGCCGATCAAACCATCCCGCGCATCCGGCTGGGCGATGGTTTGCAGCATCAGCACCGAGTCTTCCACGGTGCGGGTCATCGGCCCCAGGTGCGACAGAATCGTCATCGAACTGGCCGGCCATTGCGGCACATAACCGAAGGTCGGCTTGATGCCGAAGGTGCCGGTGAAGGCACAGGGGATCCGGATCGAGCCGCCGGCATCGCTGCCCTGGTGCAGCACGCCGAGGTTCAAGGCCGCCGCCGCACCGGCACCACCGGACGAACCGCCCGCCGTCATGCGCGTGTCCCACGGGTTGCGGGTAATGCCATACAGCGGGTTATCGGTGACGCCTTTCCAGCCGAATTCCGGTGTGGTGGTCTTGCCCAGCAATACCGCGCCGGCCTTGCGCATGAAGGCCGAGAAGGGCGCATCCACATCCCATCGACCCTCGGCGGATGTGGTACGCGAACCCTTGCGCGTCGGCATGCCGATGGTCTGCGTCAGATCCTTGATGGACGCGGGCACACCGTCCAGGGCCCCGCACGGCTGGCCCTTGAGCCAGCGCTGTTCCGAATCCCGCGCCGCCTTCAAGGCGCCTTCCGGGTCGACGTGGCAGTAGGCGTTGACCGCCGGGTTGTAGCGTTCGATTCGCAGCAGGGCGTCTTCGGTGACCTCCACCGGCGACAGGCTTTTATCCCGATAGCGGGCCAGCAGCTCAACTGCGGTCAGGTTGGCGATATCCGTCATGCCGCTTTACCTCCTTGCGCCGCGTTGACCATGGCCCGCAGCAACACCGCGCAGCCCGCCGCCAGGTCATCCGGCGCGGCGTTCTCGATTTCGTTATGGCTGATGCCGCCTTCGCACGGCACAAAGATCATTCCGGCCGGGCCCAGTTCGGCGACGAAGATCGCGTCATGCCCAGCGCCGCTGACGATGTCCATATGGCTCAGGCCCAGGCTGCTCGCGCCATCACGCACGGCGTTGACACAGGCAGGGTTGAAATCCAGCGGCGGGAAGTCGGCAGTGGGTGTCAGCTCAAAGCTCAAGCCGTGCTGCTCGGCGGTGGCTTCGATCACCTGGCGCACTGCGTCGACCATCGCTTGCAGCTTGTCGGCGTGCAGGTGGCGCAGGTCGATGGTCATGTGCACCTGGCCGGGAATCACGTTGCGTGAGCCGGGATGCAGGCTCAGGCAACCGACGGTGCCGCAGGCGTGGGGTTGTTGTTCGTGGGCGATGCGATTCACCGCGCTGACCACTTGCGCCGCGCCTACCAGTGCGTCCTTGCGCAGGTGCATTGGCGTCGGGCCCGCGTGGGCTTCGACGCCAGTGAGCGTCAGGTCGAACCACTTCTGGCCCAGGCAGCCCATGACCACGCCGATGGTGGTGGCCTGGTCTTCCAGCACCGGACCCTGCTCGATATGCGCCTCGAAATAGGCGCCCACCGGATGGCCCAGCACGGCGCGGGAACCGGCATAGCCGATGCGCTGCAATTCAGCGCCCACCGACAGCCCTTGCTCGTCCTGTTTGTCGAGGGTTTCCTGCAGGTCGAACTTACCGGCGAACACCCCGGAACCCATCATGCACGGCGGGAATCGCGAGCCTTCTTCGTTGGTCCACACCACCACTTCAATCGGCGCTTCGGTCTCGATGTGCAAATCATTGAGGCTGCGGATCACCTCCAGTCCAGCCATCACGCCGTAGCAACCGTCGAACTTGCCGCCGGTAGGCTGGGTGTCGATATGGCTGCCGGTCATCACCGGCGCCAGTGCCGGATTACGCCCCGCACGGCGGGCAAAGATATTGCCGATGGCGTCGACGCTGACGCTGCACCCGGCGGCTTCGCACCATTGCACGAACAGGTCGCGGGCCTGGCGGTCGAGGTCGGTAAGGGCCAGGCGGCACACGCCGCCCTTGGGTGTGGCGCCGAGGCGGGCAAGGTCCATCAGCGATTGCCACAGGCGCTCGCGGTTGATCAGCGGGGCGTTGCTCTGGAGCGGTTGCGCAAAACTATTCATCAGCAGTCTCCGGTCAGGCACTCAGGGCCAGGTAACGGTTCTTGATCGTCGGGTCGGCGCGGAAGGCTTCGGCACTGCCTTCGTACACCACGCGGCCCTGTTCGAGGACGTAATGGCGGTCGGCGAGCTTGTCGCAGACCATCAGGTTCTGTTCCACCAGCAGCACCGGCAGGCCGTCTTCCTTGACCTTGCGCAGGATCTTCACCAACTCGTCGACGATCACCGGCGCGAGGCCTTCGGTGGGCTCATCGAGGATGAGCAGCTTGGGGTCGTTGAGCAGCGCGCGGGCGATGGCGAGCATCTGTTGCTCACCGCCGGACAGCGCGTGGCCGGCGTTTTTACGGCGCTCCCTGAGGCGCGGGAACATGCCGTACACGTCTTCCATCTGCCAGCGGCTGGTCTTGCGCACGGCAATGCGCAGGTTTTCCTCCACCGTGAGCAGGCGGAAAATCCCGCGGTTCTCCGGCACCAGCGCCAGGCCCTGGCGGGCGATTTCGAAGATTTTCTGCCCCACCAGCGGCTGGCCGTTGAAGTGAATCTGGCCCTGGCGCGGGCAGATGATCCCGAGGATGCTGCGCAGGGTGGTGGTCTTGCCGGCGCCGTTGCGCCCCAACAGGGTCACCAGTTCGCCAGGGTTGACGGTCAGGGACACGCCTTCAAGGACGTGGCTCTTGTCGTAGTAGGAGTGGATATTGTCGACGGTCAGCATCAGGCGGCTTCTCCCAGGTAGGCGGTGCGCACGCGCTCGTCGGCGCGCACGAATTCCGGTGTGCCTTCCACCAGGATCTGGCCGTGGCTCATCACGGTGATGCGTTGGCTGATGGACATGACGATGCTCATGTTGTGCTCGATCAACAGCACGGTATGGTCGCGGCCGAGGTCGCTGATCAGTTGGGTCATGATCGGGATGTCGTCGATGCCCATGCCCGAGGTGGGTTCATCGAGCATCAGCAGCTTGGGTCTGGAGCAGATCGACATGCCGACTTCCAGCACCCGCTGCTGACCGTGGGACAACTCGCCGGCCAGGGTGTCGGCGCGGGCGGTGAGTTGCAGGCGTTCCAACACCTGGTCGGCCATTTCCAGGTGTTCGCGCTTGCTGTCGACCCGGCGCCAGAAGTTCAGGGCGCGGGCGCCGTCGCGGCCCTGGGCGGCCAGGCGCAGGTTTTCGCGCACGCTGAGGTTCTGGAACAGGCTGGTGAGCTGGAACGAGCGGGCCATGCCCAGGCCGACGCGGCCGTGGGCCGGTTTGCGCATCAGGTTCTTGCCGTCGAAATGAATTGCCCCGGCGGTGGCCTGGCGTTCGCCGGTCAGGCAGTGGAACAAACTGGTCTTGCCCGCGCCATTGGGACCGATGATGGTGTGGATGGTGCCGGCTTCGACCTTGAGGTTGACGCCGTTCACCGCGTGGAACGCACCGTAGGCCAGTTCCAGGTTCTTGGTTTCCAGCAGGATGCTCATGACAGCTTCTCCTTGGTCACAACGTCGGCCTTGCGGCTGCCGCGCACACGGTCGAACAGGGTCGACAGACCGCCCCACAAACCGCCGCGCATGAAGATCACCACCAGGATCAGGATCACCCCCAGCAGCATCAGCCAGCGCGGCCACAGATCGGAAAGGAAGTCCCCCAGCAGCACGATGGAACCGGCGCCCAGCAACGAGCCGAACAGCGAGCCGGTGCCGCCGACGATGGTCATGATCAGGATGTTTTCGGACATCGCCAGGTCGATGTTCGACAGCGGCACAAAGTGCAGCAGCATCGCGTACAGCGCCCCGGCAATCCCGGTGACGGCGCCGGACAACACGAACACCAGGATCTTGAAGTGGCGGGTGTCATAGCCGATGGCCGAAGCGCGGGTTTCGTTTTCGCGAATCGCCATCAGCGTGCTGCCGAACGGCGAGGCGATCACCCGGCGGGCGCCGATGAAGATCAACAGGAACAGCACCGCGACAAACCCGTAGAACGCGCGGGCGTCGGTCAGCGACAGCAGCACGGTGTCACCGATGCGGATTTCCGGGCGCGGCACGCTGAGCAGGCCGTTGTCGCCGCCGGTCCAGTCGCTCAGGGTGTAGGCGACGAAGTAGGCCATTTGGCTGAAGGCCAGGGTCAGCATCACGAAGTAAATGCCGGTGCGACGGATCGCCAGGGCGCCCACCAGGAAAGCCAGGAAACCACCGGCGACGGCGGCACCCAGCAGTGCGCTGAACAGCCCCAGTTGCAGGTGAATCATCAACAGCGCCGCGCAGTAGGCGCCGGCCCCGAAGAAGATGCCTTGGCCGAACGACAGCAGCCCGGTGTAACCCAGCAGCAGGTTGCAGGCGAGGGCGGCCATGGCAAATATCAGGATCTCGGTGGCCAGGGTCGCCGAGGGCAGAATCAAAGGCAGGCCGATCAATACCACGAGCACCAACAGCAGCATGTAGCGCGACTGGGTCTTGGCGAACGGCAGGGGATTTTTCTCGCTCATGTCAGGCTCTCCCGAACAGGCCGTAAGGACGCACCAGGATCACCACGGCCATCGCACCGTAGATCATCAGGCTCGCGCCCTGGGGCCAGAGTGTGGTCATCAGGCTTTGCACCACGCCGACCAGCAGGCCGCCCACCAGTGCACCGCTGAAGGAACCCATGCCGCCAATCACCACCACCACGAACGCCACGCCGAGGATTTCCGGGCCGACAAAGGGCTGGGCGCCGCGCAACGGGGCGAACAGCACACCGGCCACACCGGCGAGGGCCACGCCGAGGGCGAAGGTCATGGAGAACAGGCGGAAAATGTTGGTGCCCAGCAGGGACACGGTTTCCGTGCTTTCACTGCCGGCCCGCACCAGGGCGCCGAAGCGCGTGCGTTCCAGCAGCAGCCACAGGCCAAGGCCAACGAGGCCGGAGAACACGATCAGGAACAGGCGGTAGTAGGGGTAGACAAAATCGCCCACCACCAGCACCCCGCGCAGCAATTCCGGTACGGCGACACTCTTGCCCACCGGGCCCCAGATCATCACGCTGGCTTCCTGGATGATCAGGGCAATCCCCAGGGTCACCAGAATCTGGAACATGTGCGGCAAGTGATAAATCCGCTGGATCAATAATCGCTCGATCACCCAGGCCAGCGCGGCCACCACCAGCGGCGCAATCAGCAGCGCCAGCCAGAAGCTGCCGGTGAGGCTGACGGCGGTGTAGCAGATGTAGGCGCCCAGCAGGAAAAACGCACCGTGGGCGAAGTTGACGAAGTTCAGCAGGCCGAAAATGATCGTCAAGCCGACCGCGATCAGGAAGTAGATCATCCCAAGGCCCAGGCCGTTGAGAATCTGGAACAGGTAAAGATTAAGCATGCAGGAACCCTCGGCAGGTGGCCGCATGAGCGGCCCTGCGCTGTGTCACCAGTAGATTTTCAGCGGATCAGCCGAGCACGCAGCCCGTGGCTTCCACCGGCGGGAACGACTGGCCGGAGCTGAGCACCTTGGCCAGATCGTCCTTGTCGGCCATGTCGCCTGCGGCCTTGCCCACCAGCAGGTAGTAGTCCTTGATCACCTGATGGTCGCCGGCGCGGATCGACTCCTTGCCGGTGGGGCCTTCGTAGCTCAGGCCCTGCATGGCCTTGGCCACGGTCGGCCCGTCGAAACTGCCGGTGGAGATGATGGTTTCGAGCATGACCTTGGTGCTGATGTAGTCGGCGGCCAGCGGGTAAGTGGGGTTGATGCCGTATTTGGCCTTGGTGAGTTTCACCAGGTCACGGTTGAGCGGGGTGTCGACCTGATGCCAGTACTGAGCGCCGAGGTACACACCTTCCAGTACGTCACTGCCCAGCTCCTGGAACTGGTCGAGGCCGGCGGACCACACCAGCAACACTTTCATGCGCTCCTTGATACCGAAGTTCACCGCCTGACGCAGGGTGTTGGACGACTGGCTGCCGAAGTTCAGCAGCACCAGCACGTCGGGTTTGGCGGCGATGGCATTGGTCAGGTAGCCGGAGAACTCCTGCTCCTGCAGCGAGTGGTAGCTGTTGCCGGCGTGTTCCAGGCCATGCTCGGCCAGCACCGATTTGGCGCCTTCGAGCAGGGCTTCGCCGAACACGTATTGCGGGGTGATGGTGTACCAGCGCTTGGCGTCGGGCAGCAGCTTGATTAGCGGCACGAGGGTCTCGCGGATCGCGCCGTAGGTCGGCACCGACCAGCGGAACGTGGCGCTGTTGCAGTCCTTGCCGGTGACTTCATCGGCGCCCACCGGGGTCATGAACACGCCACCGGCCTTGCTCACTTCCTTGGCCACCGCGAGTGCCGAAGACGACAGGGTACAGCCCTGGAAAAAGCGTGCGCCGTCCTGCTGGATCGCTTCCTGGACTTTACGCACGGCCTTGCCGGCGTTGCCTTCGGTGTCGATCACTTTGTAGACCAGCGGGCGGCCGAGTAACTCGGGATGCTGTTCCACCGCGAGGCGTGAACCCATGTCGGCAAATTTGCCATAACTGGCAAAGGCGCCAGACATGGACTTGAGGCCGTAAAAGGTAAAAGGCTCGGCGGCGAATGCAGAACGCACGCTCAGCGGGAGGCTGAGGGCGGCGGCTGCGGTGAGACTGGCTTTCAACAACGTACGACGCTGCATGGGGTGACTCCCTGGATTAGTTATTGGCAGGAGTGGCAATGGCGATACGGTGGAGCACGGCCTGTGGGCAGGCCTTTTATTGGTGGAGGGTGCGGCTTAGTGGTTGTGGTCGAACTCCAGCAGAAAGTGCGGGCTGACTTCACCTTCAAGGGCGGTCATGTGGTGTTCGGCGTCGCACATGTGTTCGTGCATCAGGCTGCGTACGGTGGCTTCGTCTTCGGCCCGGAAGGCGATCAGCAGTTGTTTGTGGTAGTCGAGGTTGGCGGCGTCGAATTGCTTGCGCTTGGGTTTGTAGGCTTTTTTCAGCACGACCAGGTCACGCAGCAGGTCGTTGAGGAATTGCGCCATGAAGCTCAGCAGCGGGTTGGGGCAGGCCTTGGCCAGCAGGTTGTGGAATTCGAGTTCGGCGATGCGTTGTTCGCGTTGGCCGGCTTCGCTGTCTTCGGGGGCGCTGCAGAAATCGACGTTGTCCTGGAGGGCGCGGTAGTCGTCTTCGCTCAGGCGGCCCAGGACCGAGACGGCGAGTTCGACTTCGATGACTTTGCGCAGCTGGTAGACCTGTTGGCCGTCCAGGTGCTGGAAGTGCAGGTAGTTGCGCAGGGCGCGGCTGGCGGGTTCGGTGCCGGCCTGGTTGAGATAGGCGCCGCCGCTGGGGCCGGTGCGGGTGTTGACCAGGCCTTCGACTTCCAGCGCCTTGAGGGCTTCGCGGGCGGAGCCTTTGGAGCACTGGAAGCTTTCCATCAGTTCGCGTTCGGTGGGCAAGCGGTCGCCGGGCTTCAGGGCATCGGTGACGATGGAGCGTTTGACCGACTCGACGATCACGTCGGAGAGCTTCTGGCGTTTGCGGCGCAGCGGGCGGCTTAGCATGGTGTTTGATTGATCCTATTAATGCGGATTAATAGTACTTAATAGGGGTTTGGGGTGGGGCGTCAACGGAGGGGGTCGCTTTTGGTTTGGATGGGTCGTAAATGGTGGGGGTGTGCATATCCGTTGCTGTGGTAACGGCCGCCTATGGTTCCGCTCTTACAGCGGCTCACTTTTGAAGAGCGCAAAAGTAAGCAAAAC
>NZ_JBSVWQ010000244.1:0-8384 GCF_054071215.1 Pseudomonas sp. SDO5522_S412
TCAGTCAACAGATGTATGGACTGATCCACTGCCTTCGCGAGCAAGCCCGCTCCCACATTTTGACCGGTGTATCTTCAGGGGGTCAGTAAACATCCCGGCGGTAGCGGCCCTGCTCGATCAAGCGTTCGACGGCTTCGCTGCCCAGCACATCGTGCAGCACCTGATCCACACCCGCCGCCATCCCCTGCAAACTGCCGCAGACGTAAATCGCGGCGCCATCCGCCACCCATTTACGCAGCACATCCGCTGATTCGCGCAGGCGATCCTGCACGTAGATTTTCTCTGCCTGATCCCGGGAAAAGGCCAGGTCCAGTAGCGCCAGGTCACCGCTGGCCAGCCAGCCTTGCAGCTCGTCCTGGCAGTGGTAGTCATGGGCGATATTGCGTTCGCCAAACAGCAGCCAGTTGCGCTGCTGGCCGTCGGCAACCCGCGCCTTGAGCAGGCTGCGCAACCCGGCAAGGCCGGTGCCGTTGCCCAGCAGGATCATCGGGAGCGGCTCGGTCGGCAGATGGAAACCACTGTTGCGCCGCACTCGCAGGCTGATGGTCGAACCCAGCGGTGCATGTTCGGTCAACCAGCCGGAACCCACGCCCACGCTGCCATCGGGGTGACGCTCCTGGCGCACGATCAGCTCCAGCACACCGTCGCTGGCAATCGAGGCGATGGAGTATTCGCGCATGCCCAGCGGCACCAGTGCATTGACCAGCGCCTGGGCATGCAGGCCCACCAGGTGTGCGCGATTGTCCGGCAGTTGGCGGCCGGCCAGGGCCTGGTCGAGGGTGTGTGCAAGGCCGTCGACTACCACACCTTCGCTGCCGGCCAGTCCCAGGCCTTCCAGGAAGTGTTCGATGGCCCATGGGCAATTGCGTGGCAGCACTTCCACCAGGTCGCCGGCCAGCCAGTCCCGGGGGGCTGGCGGGGTGAGCCCGAGCAAATAGACGCCGGAGCCACTGCTGTGCGGGTTGAGCAGGGTGCGTTGCTTCAGGGTCCAGTTTTCATAGGTCGCGCTGGCCCACGCCGCAGCGGGTGCATGGCCGGTCAGTTGGCCCAGTTGTTGTTGCCAGTGCAGCAACGCATCGGTGTCGCCGCTGTCGACTTCCACCGGGGCGAACAGCGGGTTGCCGCCCTGGTTGGTCAGCCAGAAATGCAGGCGCCGGGCGAAGCCGCAGAAGTGTTGGTACTGGCGATCACCCAGGGCCAACACCGAGTAGTTCAGGCCCTTGAGGGACAGGTCCTGGCCGAGCACGCTGCGCTCGAAACCGCGGGCGCTGTCCGGTGCCTCGCCGTCGCCGAAGGTGCTGACCACGAACAGCGCATGGCTCGATTGGCGCAAATCCTCTTCGCTGACGCTGCCCAGCGACTGCACGTTCACTGGCACGCCGGCGGCCTGCAACTGCCCGGCGGTCTGCCAGGCCAGTTGCTCGGCAAAGCCGCTCTGGCTGGCAAAGCCGATCAGCCAGGCCGGCGCGTCGCTGTGGTTGCCGGTCAGGCCTTTGCGGGCATCGCGCACCTGGCGTTTCTTGCGGCGGCGGTCCAGGTACAGCAGCCAGCCGGTGATGAAGAACAGCGGCATCAGCAGCGCGCTGAACGTCAGGATGATCCGGCCGGGCAGGCCGAAGTAGCTGCCGGTGTGCAGCGCATAGATACTGGTCAGGATCTGCGCCTTGAAGCTTTTGCCGGCGTAGGTGTCATGGGATTTGACTTCGCCGGTGCCCGGGTCGAGGTTGATCTGGTTCAGCGCGCGATCGTGGGGCGAGGTCTTCAGCAGGTAGTAGACGGTGGCGGGTTGGCCGGCGACCGCGGGCATGCGGATGTTGTAGCCGCTCAAGCCGGGGCCGGCGTTGCTGTAGATGCTGCTCCAGATCGCGGCGTAATTGGCCACCGGCGCAGGCCCTTCGGGGGCCGGGCCGCGCTTGCGTACGCGTTCGTTCTGCGGCGCGTCGGACAGCAGTCTGGTCATACCGTTGCTGTACCACTCGTAGGACCAGAACAGTCCGGTGAGTGCCGCCAGAAGATAGAACAGCAGGCACCAGGTGCCGAACACCGAGTGCAGGTCCCAGTTGAAACTACGGCCTTTCTTGCGCCAGTCCACCGCCAGCCATGCACGCCAGCTTGCCACTTGGCGCGGCCAGCGCAGGTACAGGCCCGAGAGGCAGAAGAACACCAGGATCAGCGTGCAGGCGCCGGTGATTTGCCGGCCGGTGTCGCCGATGGCGAGGAAACGGTGCAGTTGCAGCACGAAGCCGAAGAAGTCCTGGCCGACGGCATCGCCCAGGTAATCGCCGGTGTACGGGTCGAAGTAGCGCATCTGCCCGCGGCGTTCACCGGGCGGTGGGGTGAACCAGACCTTGGCTGCGTTGGTGCTGTCGGGCTGCACCGTGAGCATCGACACGACTTTGCCTTCACGGGCTTCCAGCAGGTGCACCAGTTCAGCGGGCGGCAATACCCCGGCCGGACGCTTTTCCACCGTCAACACCGTCGGGTTCAGCAACTCGATGATTTCATCCTGGAACGACACCGTTGCGCCGGTGATCCCCATCAAGGCCAACACCAGCCCGGCGGTAATGCCGAAGAACCAATGCAACTGGAACAGGGTTTTCTTCAACACGTCGTACGGCCTCGTCATCAGGTTAGGTGTTTCACGGCGCGCATTATGCCGCGAGTTGTCGAGAAAGATTCTTTTTTACACGCAAAAACCCCACGCATCCGATGCGTGGGGTTTCGTGCAGTCATTTGTATCGGTTTAGAAATGGAAACTGGTGGTCAGCAGGGCCGTACGACCGGCTGCCTGGTTGGCAAAATGCGAGGCATAGGCCTTGTCGTAGTAGGTCTTGTCGGTGAGGTTCTGCACGTTCAACTGCAGGTCGACGTTCTTGGTCAGCTTGTAGCTGGCCATGGCGTCGTAGCGGGTGTAGGACGGCACGTAGACGGTGTTGCCCGCATCGCCGTAGACCTCGTCGACATAGAACGCGCCGCCGCCGATGGTGAGCTTGGGTGTCACGTCATACGTCGTCCACAGGCTGAAGGTGTTCTTCGGCGTGTTGGGCATCTGGTTGCCTTTGTTCGAGCCGGCACTGACGACACCGTTACGACCGTTCAGGCCCGGGTCCACCAGTTCGCTTTTCAGGTAGCTGTAGCCGGCGAACACTTGCCATTGATCGGTCAGCTTGCCGCTGGCGGAAAGCTCCAGGCCGTCGACGCGGGATTCGCCACCGTTTTCATAGGTCAGCGCGTCCACCAGGATCCGCGTGTTTTTCTTCTCGGTGCGGAACACCGCGGCGGTCAGGGACAGGCGGTCGTGGAACATGTCCCACTTGGTGCCCAGCTCGTAGTTGACGGTCTCTTCCGGTTTCAGGTCGCTGGTGGCGGCGCCGGCAGACAGCGGGTTGCCGTCGGCGCCTTCACCTACCAGGCCGCCGGCCGGTGAGGCTGAGGTGGCGTAGGAGGCATAGATGCTGCCGTTTTCAACCGGCTTCCAGACCAGGCCCGCCTGCCAGTTGAAGAACTGGCTGTCGTTCTTGATCTTGCTGCGGGCCTTGACGGTGGCGGTCGGCACCGCATTGGTGTTGGCCACGGTGTCGAAGGTGTCGTAGCGCAGGCCGACGTTCAGCAGCCATTTCGGGTCCAGCTCGATGGTGTCGAACACATAGGCGGCACGGCTGGTGGCCTTGGTGTTGGTGCCGTTGTAGTTGCGCGCAATGCTGCCGGTCCAGGCATCGTCCGGGTTCGGGTTGGCCAGCGAGGTGCACTGGCCGCCTTTGCCGGGCGCCGGGCAACCGGGGTTGCTGTTCGGGCTGACGGTGTAGCCGCTGTAGCGGGTTTCTTCGCCGGTGAATTCCAGCCCGGTGGAGTAGGTGTTCTTGAAGCCCAGCGCCTGGAAGCTGCCAAACAGATCGGTCTGGTTGGTGGTGGTCTCGGTGGTGGACACGCGGGTGTTCGCGCGGCGCCACACGGTGCCGAACTGGTTGACGTTGTGCTGGCTGTCGTCGGGTTGGGTGACGATATAGTCCTGGCCGGTGTTGCCGTGGCGCAGGGTGTTTTTCAGCGTCATGTTGTCGTTCAGGTCGTGCTCGATGGAGAACGTGCTGATGTCGGCGCGGGTCTTGCGGAAGTCGCGATCCTTGAGGCCGTAGAAGTTGTTGCTGTCGCCGCCGTCGGTTGGCTTGTCATGCACGTGGGCGGCTCTTGCGCCGCTGTTGCTGTAGCCATACGGAATGCCCGAATCCGGCAGGTCGTTGCTTTCCATGTGGTAGTAGCTGAAGTTGACTCGGGTCGGAGTGCCCAGGCCGAAGGTCAGCGACGGCGCCACGCCCCAGCGGTCGTAGTTGACGGCATCACGCCCGGCGACGTTCTGTTCGTGGCTCATCAGGTTCAGGCGGAAGGCCGCGCTGTCGAGGAACTGACGGTTGACGTCGAGCACATAGCGGCGGGTCTGGTCGGAGCCGTAGGTGAAGCCACCGTTGGTGAAGTCCCGCGCCTGTGGCGTCTTGCTCACCAGGTTGAGACTGCCGCCGGCCGAGCCGCGGCCGCCGAATGACGAGTTGGGGCCTTTGCTGACTTCGATGGATTCGATGTCGAAGATCTCGCGGCTCTGGCCGCCCGTGTCGCGCACGCCGTCGAGGTAGGTATCGCCCTGGGCGTCGAAGCCGCGAATGAACGGACGGTCGCCCTGCGGGTTGCCGCCTTCACCGGCGCCGAAGGTAATCCCCGGCACGGTGCGCAAGGCGTCCTGCAACGAAGTGGCGGCGGTGTCCTTGAGCACTTGCTGCGGCACCACGGTGACCGAGCGCGGAGTATCTACCAGCGGCGCGGTGTACTTCTGCGAGGAGGCTTTTTCGACCTGGTAGGACGTGCTGTCCTGTTCCTGGCCGGTGATGCTGGTGGCTCCCAGGGAAATGCTGTTGCGCTCGCCTTTCTGCTCGATGTCTTCAGCAGCTTGCGCCATTTGGGCGGCAGAGCTGGCGCTGATGGCAACGCCGATGGCCGAGGCCAGCAAACGTGGTGAACTGGCAGGTGTTTTTATCGAAGTGCGCGGCATGAGTGTGTCCTTTCCCCAAGGAGGTGAGGCCGCGGAATATAGGGAGAACAAGACTTCATATCAATTGCGATACATTACTATTCGCACTGAATTTACGTTCTTTACACTTTTTGCTTACGGTTTTGACGATCTCGTTCGTCCTTTGGGCGGGAGTAGGGTTGTACACAGTCAATAAGAATCACTACCATTGGCGTCTCACTGTTTTCAGGTAATGCCTCCATGTTGCTGCACATTCCCGGCCTGTTCTCTTGCGAGGAAGTGCTGCGCATCCGCGAAGCCCTGGCGCACACCGAGTGGGCCGACGGCAAAATCACTGCCGGGCACCAATCGGCCAAGGCCAAACACAACCTGCAACTGCCGGAAGGCCACCCGCTGGCAAAGGAAATCGGCGCGGCGATCCTCGATCGACTGTGGAAAAATCCGCTGTTCATGTCAGCGGCGTTACCGCACAAGGTCTTCCCGCCATTGGTCAACTGTTACACCGCCGGCGGCAGTTTCGACTTCCATATCGACAACGCCGTGCGTCAGTCCAAGGGCAGCCACGAGCGGGTGCGCACTGACCTTTCCTCCACCGTATTTTTCAGCGACCCCGACGACTACGACGGCGGCGAGCTGGAAATCCAGGACACCTTCGGCCTGCAGCGGGTCAAGTTGCCGGCAGGCGACATGGTGCTGTACCCCGGCTCCAGCCTGCACAAGGTCAACGCCGTGACCCGCGGCGCGCGCTACGCCTCGTTTTTCTGGACCCAAAGCCTGGTGCGCGAGGACAGCCAGCGCACCTTGCTGTTCGAGATGGACGGGGCGATCCAGCAACTGAGCCGCGACGTGCCCGACCACCCCGCGCTGATCCAGCTCACCGGCACCTATCACAACCTGCTGCGCCGCTGGGTTGAGGTCTGACCGTGGGCTTTTTATTGCGCCGTGAAGAAGTCCTCAACGTTGAGCAATTGCAGAGCATGCTCGACGACTCCCCGGTGCGCGCCGCCCAGGCGATTTTGATCGCCGCGAAAGAGGGCGTGGTGGATGCCCAGGCGCTGCTCGGGCAAATCCTGCTGGAAGGGCGCGGCATCGAGCGCGATGAAGCACTGGCAATGCGCTGGTTCCGCATCGCCGCCAAGGGCGGGCATTTGATGGCGCGCAATATGCTCGGGCGTTGCCTGGAGCATGGCTGGGGTTGCGAGGCGGATGCCGTGGCGGCGGCCCGGGAATATCGTCGGGCGGCCGAGGCCGGGCTGGATTGGGGTTTGTACAACTACGCCAACCTGCTGGCGACCGGGCGCGGGGTTGCCGAGGATCAAACCCAGGCGCTGGCGTGTTATCGACAGGCGGCGGAACTGGGCCATGCCAAGTCGATGAACCTGCTGGGGCGTTATCTGGAAGAAGGGCAGTACTGCCCGAGGGATCTGGAGGCGGCGGTGGCGTGGTATCGCCAGTCAGCAGAAGGCGGGGATTTTCGCGGGCAGTTCAGTTATGCGGCGGTGTTGGCGGACCGGGGCGAGATAGAAACGGCACTGGAATGGTTGCACAAGGCACTGGCGGGCGGGAATTTGAAGTTCTTGCGGGTGGCGCACAAGGCGTTGTGTGCCGCCAATGAGCCGCAGATACGGGCAATGGCCGAGATCTATCAAGAGCATGCGATTGAACTTGATCGTTCCCACGCGCTGCGTGGAAATGCCGCCCTGGACGCCCTGCGTCCGCTCTAACGGCGTGACGCAGAGCGTCACCGGATGCGTTCCCACGCAGAGCGTGGGAACGATCAGGGCGTGCGTTTACAGGTAGAACGATTTCAATGGCGGGAAGCCATTGAATTCAACTGCGCTGTAGCTGGTGGTGTACGCACCGGTGGACAACCAGTACATCCGGTCACCAATCGCCAGGTTCAGCGGCAGGCCGTACTTGTAGTTCTCGTACATGATGTCGGCGCTGTCGCAGGTCGGGCCGGCGATGACCACTTCTTCCATCTCGCCTTTCTTCTCGGTCCAGATCGGGAACTTGATGGCTTCGTCCATGGTTTCGATCAGGCCGGAGAATTTGCCCACGTCGGTGTATACCCAGCGCTCGACGGCGGTGCGGGATTTACGCGCAACCAGTACCACTTCGCTGACCAGGATCCCGGCGTTGGCGATCAACGAACGGCCCGGCTCCAGGATGATTTCCGGCAGATCGTCACCGAAGTCTTCCTTGAGGAAGCGGATGATTTCCTCGGCGTAGGTTTCCAGGCTGTTGGTGCGGGTGATGTAGTTGGCCGGGAAGCCGCCGCCCATGTTGATCAGCTTCAGGTGGATGCCGTCTTCTTCCTTCAGGCGCTCGAAGATCACTTTGACCTTGGCGATCGCCGCGTCCCACACGCTGATGTCACGCTGTTGCGAGCCGACGTGGAAGGAGATGCCGTAAGGCACCAGGCCCAGGTCGCGAGCGAGAATCAGCAGGTCCATGGCCATGTCGGTCTGGCAGCCGAATTTGCGCGACAGCGGCCAGTCGGCCGTGGTCGAGCCTTCGGTGAGGATACGCACATACACTTTCGAACCCGGGGCGGCCTTGGCGATGTTGCGCAGGTCGGCTTCGGAGTCGGTGGAGAACAGGCGCACGCCCTTCTCGTAGAAGTAGCGGATGTCCTTGGATTTCTTGATGGTGTTGCCGTAGCTGATACGGTCGGGGCTGACGCCGCGGTCCATGACCTTGTCCAGCTCGTAGATCGACGCGATGTCGAAGCTCGAACCCTTGTCCTTGAGCAGGTCGATGATCTCGACGGCCGGGTTGGCCTTGACGGCGTAATACACCTTGGCGAATTCGAAACCGGCGCGCAGGTCATCGTAGGCCTGGCTGATCATCGCGGTGTCGATCACCACGAACGGGGTTTCCTGGGTGTCGGCGAACGCCTTCATTTTGTCAAAAGTGGCGCGCGCGAAATAGTCTTCGACCTGGATCGACATGCTGGGAACTCCTACTGGCAAACTAGATTGATCAATGGGTGCAAATGAACGTCCTCCGTATCCCCACTTTGGTTCGCCTACTTCCCAAGGCATGTCGCCGAAAGCAAAAAGGCCATGGGATCAACCGCTTCCCTTGGCCTTGCTGTCTCGTCGTCAGTACTTGAGCCGGATGGATCGTTTCCAGCATGGACGTTCGGCGCGAACTTTAGGACGTGAGGGGCTATAGATCAACTAAAAATGTCGCGTTTTTGCACGCGTTCGTCGTGCGGCCGCGTGCAGCTACTTATGTAACCGACCGGTATGACGGATTGATGTTCCCCGGTAGGGGCAATTTGAGGTGTTGCGGGTACAGTGAAGATCCAATGTGGGAGCGGGCTTGCTCGCGAATGCGGTGTATCAGCCAATGCATCCGG